>NZ_WWFY01000914.1:0-235 GCF_009864975.1 Pseudonocardia sp. SID8383 | reverse complement strand
CGACACCGGTCCGGGCACCGCGGTCCAGCCCGCGGCCGCGGAGGCCGCCGCCCACGCCGCGGTGACCGGCGAGAAGCCGCCGGTCACCCCGCGCCGCGAGGCGATCATGTCGGCGAAGCCGCGCAACGGCCGTCGCAGCCCGTCCGCGGCCGGGCTCGCGATCGCGCTGGCGATCGTGCTGCTCGGCGCGCTGACGCTGTGGGCGATGCTGTCGCCCAGCCAGTCCGACCCGGGC
>NZ_WWFY01000913.1:0-240 GCF_009864975.1 Pseudonocardia sp. SID8383 | reverse complement strand
ACCGGGCCCGTTCCCGTACGGCACGCAGGTCGGCCTCGGTCGCGCCGGGGCCCAGCGCCCCGGCCTGGGCGACCAGGCCACGCAGACCGCTGAGCACCCCGCCGCCGATCTCCTCGGCGATCCGGGACCGCTCGGCGTCCAGCGCGGTGCCGTGCCGCAGCCGGTCGGTCTCGGCCCGTTCCCGGTCGGCGCGCAGCGCGGCGGACCGGCTCCAGCGCCCTGCGAGGGCGGCGATCACCA
>NZ_WWFY01000912.1:0-243 GCF_009864975.1 Pseudonocardia sp. SID8383 | reverse complement strand
TTCCGCGACGTCGCCGCCGACCAGTTCCGCATCCATATCCGCAAGCCTTGGCTGCCCCGTTCGGGCTCGATGGTGAACCGCAAGGCGTTGACGTCGGCGGTGCTCGACAGCCGCAAGCATATCAACAAGCGCGCGTATCAGGATGACCGCGTCCTTAACCCCGACGGCACGCGCATCGCTGTCAGCGCCGGCCCACACTTCAACGATCACCGGCTGATCTACGACGTGCTGAACAAGGCGCTC
>NZ_WWFY01000911.1:0-254 GCF_009864975.1 Pseudonocardia sp. SID8383 | reverse complement strand
GGACCGGCTCCGGGGTCGACGCGGGGACCGGCACGTCGCCGATCCTCCCCCGCACCCGCCCACCCCGCACCGCGGCGCCGTCCCGCGTCACACCGCCCGCGTCCGCCCGGCGTCCCTGCGTCCCTGCGTCCCTGCGTCCCTGCGTCGATCAGTACATGAGGGCTGGCACGGCCCGGGCTCGCAGCGCTCAGGTACTGATCGACGGACCGGGGGTGACCGGCACAGGTGGTTCACAGGTCGATCACCGGTTCCGC
>NZ_WWFY01000910.1:0-299 GCF_009864975.1 Pseudonocardia sp. SID8383 | reverse complement strand
CGGATCGCGGCGGCGGTGGCCGCTGCGGTGCTGGCACAGCTGCGCCGCTGACCACCTGCGCCCCGGCCACGACCCGTCCGGGCCGGGGTCAGCGCGGGTCGATCGCGCGGGCCCCCAGGTGCGAGGTGAGGATCTCCAGCGCGGCGGCCTCGGGGTCGCGACGGGCGCCCGGCGACGCCGCCTCGGCCGCGGCCTCGGCGAGCATGTCCTCCTCCTCGGCGGCCTGGTTCCGTACCGGGGCGGGTCGTGCGCCCGGACCGTCGCCCCCCTGCGGTCCGGCATCACGAGGGTCCGGCGGT
>NZ_WWFY01000909.1:0-378 GCF_009864975.1 Pseudonocardia sp. SID8383 | reverse complement strand
GCAGCTGCGTGCGGGGCGGCCGTCGATGCCCAGCCGGACCGGGCCGCCGTCGGTCGGCGGGCGCTGGTCGGTGGCCGTGCCGCGCGAGCCCGACCCGACCCGCCGTGCGCACGCCACCGCGGAGGCGTTCCTGGAGCGCCACGGCGTGCTGACCCGGGGCGCGTTGGGCACCGAACGGGTCACCGGCGGGTTCGCCGCGGTCTACAAGGTGCTCCGGGCGATGGAGGAGTCCGGCCGGTGCCGGCGCGGCTACATCGTCGAGGGGCTGGGCGCGGCGCAGTTCGCTGTACCGGGCGCGATCGACCGGGTCCGGGCCCTCGCCGGGAGCGACGGCGGCCCCTCCCCCGCCCCGCCGACCGGTCCGCGCCGCCTCGGGGC
>NZ_WWFY01000908.1:0-426 GCF_009864975.1 Pseudonocardia sp. SID8383 | reverse complement strand
GTCCGCGACGGCCGGGCACTCACCTCCGCCGTGCCGCCCGGGCGGCGGCTCGCCCCGGGCGTCCCCGGCGCCCAGCAGGGCGACGTCCTCGCGATCGACGACGACGGCACCCCCCGCCTGGACCGGCTCACCCTCGACGCGTCCGCGACCGGGCCGGAGGGCCGCCTGCGCATCGACACCCTCAACGCCTACGCCGTGCCCGTCGGCGGGATCGGGCTGTTCACCTCCGACTGGGCGGGCGACCGGGCCGCCACGCTGTGCGGCAGCGACACCGACCGGGACGCGCCGTGCGCACCGGACCGGTTCGAGGTCGTGGTCCGCGACGGTGCGGTCACCGCCGTCGGCCCGCCCGGCGGGGGAGCGATCCCGGCCGGGGAACAGGTCCTCGCCGGCCGCGACCAGGGCGCCGCCGCGCTGCGCGGGCTC
>NZ_WWFY01000907.1:0-493 GCF_009864975.1 Pseudonocardia sp. SID8383 | reverse complement strand
GACGCCGAGGCCGCCGTCGTCTCGGCCGGGCTGATGGAGCTGGGCGCGGTCGTCTGCACCGCCCGCTCGCCGCGCTGCGCGGACTGCCCGGTCGCGGCCCGCTGCGCCTGGGTGGCGGCCGGCAGGCCCGCCTACGACGGTCCGCGCAAGCCGGTCCAGGGCTTCGCCGGCACCGACCGGCAGGTACGCGGCAAGCTCATGGACGTGCTGCGCACCGCGCCCGGACCGGTCGAGCGGGCCGCGCTGGACGCCGTCTGGTCCGACGCGGGCCAGCGGGACCGGTGCCTGCACTCGCTGCTGGTCGACGGCCTGGCCGAGCAGACCGACGACGGCCGCTTCGCCCTCCCCGTCTGAGCGGGGGACCGATGCCCAGCACCGTCCGCTTCCGGCTCGACGACGACGGCGCCGCCGCGCTCACCGCGCTGCGCGACCGGCTCGCCGCGGCCGGGATCCCGGTCGCGGCCGGGACGCCGCACGTGACCGTCGCCGCGGC
>NZ_WWFY01000906.1:0-496 GCF_009864975.1 Pseudonocardia sp. SID8383 | reverse complement strand
CGACGACGACCTCGCCGGGCTGCGCGCCGCCCTCGACGCCCACCGGCTCGTCACCGTCGTCGGCCCCGGCGGGGTGGGCAAGACCCGCGTCGCGCTGGCCGTCGCCGCCGACGCGGGCGGTCCGGTGTGGTGGACCGAGCTCGCCGACCTCGCCCCGGGGACCTCCGGCGCGCTGCTCGCCCCGGTCGTCGCCGAGGCCGCCGGGGTGCTCACCGCCCAGGGCGCCGACCAGCTCGCCGCCGCCCTGGCCGGCACCCCCGGCCTGCTGGTGCTCGACAACTGCGAGCACGTCCTCGACGCCGTCGCCGAGCTGCTCACCACGCTGCTGCCCGCGTGCCCCGGTGTGCGGGTGGTCGCGACCAGCCGCGAGCCGGTCGACCTGCCCGGTGAGCAGCTGCTGGACCTCGCGCCGCTGTCCCCCGCCGCGGCCGAGCAGCTGTTCCTGGACCGCGCGTCGGCCGCGGCGCCCGGCGTGGCCCCCACCGGCGACGACCGG
>NZ_WWFY01000905.1:0-598 GCF_009864975.1 Pseudonocardia sp. SID8383 | reverse complement strand
AGCCGACCGTGGCCGTCGAGCGGGCTGCGGGCGAGCCGACCGTGGCTGCCGAGCGGGCTGCGGGCGAGCCGAACCCCCCGGAGGCCGACACGAGGTCCGATCGGGCGAGCGCGTCCGCCGCGGCCCGTGTCCGGGACAGCGGCCCGGCTGCGGCACCGACGGCCCCCGCGGCCCCGACGGGGCCACCCGGTACGGCGGAGCGGTCGATCGTCCTCGACCTCGTCGACGGCGACCTCGAGACCGTCACCGGTACGGCGACGGTGGGAGCCCTGCACGACATGCTCACCCGGGCCCGCCGGTTGGTTCCGCCGTCCGGAACCACACGTCGCGACGACGACACGGTGCGGGTCACCCTGCCCGACGTCGACCACGTCACCGTCCTGCTCTGGGCACGGTCGCTCGCGACGCACCTCGGCGGCCGCGTGCGCCGGGGCGGGCTGCCGGCGGGGACGTCCCTGCGGATGCAGGCCGTCGGACCGCACGGCGTCGAGGGCGACGAGATCGTCACCGAGCTGACCGGGCCGGACACGCCGGCGCCCCTCCCCGAGGCCCCCTCGGCCCGGGCCGGCGGGCATCCCGGCGCCGCGCAGACCGGCGC
>NZ_WWFY01000092.1:0-1305 GCF_009864975.1 Pseudonocardia sp. SID8383 | reverse complement strand
GACGGTGTCGCGGGAGCCGGGCGGTCGGTCGTCGTCGTCCGGCCGGAGGTCACCGGCGCAGCGTACGGCGGTGTCGCGCGACCCCGACGCGGTGTTCCGGCGGGCGGCCGACCGCGGTCGCCCGGCGGTCCGGGGCGTGCGGCGGGGCTCAGCCCGGCAGCAGCGTCAGCCGCACCGAACGCGTCGGGTTGTCGATGTTGGTGTCGACCAGGCAGATCGACTGCCAGGTCCCCAGCGCGGGGCGGCCGTCGATCACCGGCACCGTCGTCGACGGCGGCACGAACGCGGGCAGCACGTGGTCGCGCCCGTGCCCGGAGCTGCCGTGCCGGTGCCGCCACCGGTCGTCGGCGGGGAGCAGCTCGCGCAGCTGCTCGAGCAGGTCGGAGTCGCTGCCCGCGCCGGTCTCGATGAGGGCGATGCCGGCCGTCGCGTGCGGCACGAAGACGTTGAGCAGGCCGTCACCGGCACCGCAGTCGGACAGGAAGCGTTCGATCCGGTGCGTCAGGTCCACGACGGTCTCCTCGGAACCGGTCCGGATCTCGATCAGCTCGCTGTGCACGACCCCGACACTAGGACGCTCACTACGCTCGGGCAGCGTGGACGACACAGTCACCTTCGCCGGGTGGGAACTGCCACACCGGCCCGGCTACCTGAACACCGCGAGCATCGGCATCCCGCCGCTCCGGGCGTCGGCGGTGGTCGCCGACGTCGTGGCGCGCTGGGCGGTCGGCGCGGCCTCGCCGAAGGACTTCGACGACGACGTCGAGGCGGCCCGCGCGGGGTTCGCCGCGATCACCGGGGTGCCGGTCGCCGACGTCGCGCAGGGCGCCACGACCTCCGGCCTGATCGGTCCGCTCGCCGCGTCGGTGCCCGACGGCACCCGCGTGCTCGTCGCCCGCGGTGAGTTCTCCTCGGTGACCCGGCCGTTCGCGGTGCAGGCCCACCGCGGGGTCCGGGTGACCGAGGTGCCGCTCCCGGAGCTGGCGGCCCACGCCGGTGACCACGACCTCGTCGCGGTGTCGGTGGTGCAGTCCGCCGACGGCGCGATCGCCGACGTCGACGCACTGCTCGCCGCCCGCGCCCGCAGCGGCGTGCGGCTTCTGTTCGACGTCACCCAGGCCGCCGGGTGGCTCCCGCTGCGTCTGCACGACGCCGACGCCGTCGTCGGTGCCGGGTACAAGTGGCTGCTCGCGCCGCGCGGCACCGCCTGGCTGGCCCGGCGTCCGTCGTGGGTGGACGGGCCGCCCGCCGGGGCGTGCTGGCCGGAGCCCGTCCCGCACTCCGCGGGCTGGTACGGCACCCGGG
>NZ_WWFY01000904.1:0-1105 GCF_009864975.1 Pseudonocardia sp. SID8383 | reverse complement strand
GCCGCCCCGAGGCCCGCTGGCGGCGCCGCCCCGAGGACATCGCGACGCTGACCCGGCTGCAGCGCGAGCTGCTCGTCGCTGCGCTGCGTCATGTCCGACCCGGCGGCGTCGTCGCCTACGTCACCTGCTCGCCGCACGTGTCGGAGACCGCCGGCGTCGTCGGCCGGATCGTCGGCCGCGACGGACGCCCCGGCCCGGCCGGTGCCGTCGAACAGCTCGACGCGCGCGCCTGGCTGCCCGGCGAGGTCCCCGGCCTCGGGGACGGGCCGACCGTCCAGCTGTGGCCGCACGTGCACGGCACCGACGCGATGTTCCTGGCGCTGCTGCGCCGCCCGCTCGACGACTGACCGCGGTGTGACGGCGGCCTCGCCCACGGGTGCGGGGCCGCCGGCGAGCGGCCAGTAACCTCCTCGGCGTGCACCCGATGATCGCGCCCAGCATCCTCTCGGCCGACTTCGCCCGACTCGGCGAGGAGGCCGCCGCCGTGGGCGGCGACGGGACCGGGAACGGCGCGGACTGGCTGCACGTCGACGTCATGGACGCGCACTTCGTGCCGAACCTGACGCTCGGCCTGCCGGTGGTGCAGAGCCTGCGCGCCGCCACCGACATCCCGCTCGACTGCCACCTGATGATCGAGGACCCGGACCGCTGGGCCCCGGGCTACGCCGAGGCGGGCGCCCGCAACGTCACCGTGCACGCCGAGGCCGCCCACGATCCGGTGATGCTCGCCAAGAACCTGCGCGCCGCCGGGTCCCTCGCCGGGCTGTCGATCAAGCCCGGCACCCCGCTCGACCCCTGGGTCGAGGTGCTCCGCCACTACGACACGTTGCTGGTCATGAGCGTCGAGCCCGGCTTCGGCGGGCAGAGCTTCATCCCCGAGGTCCTCGACAAGGTCCGCACCGTCCGCAACCTGGTCGACACCGGGCACCTCACCGTGCTCGTCGAGATCGACGGCGGCATCAACGCCGACACCATCGACGCGGCCGCCGAGGCCGGCGTCGACTGCTTCGTCGCCGGGTCGGCCGTCTACGGCGCCGAGGACCCGGGCCGCGCCGTCGCCGCGCTGCGCGACAGCGTCCGCCGCGCGAACCCGCACCGCTGGGCC
>NZ_WWFY01000903.1:0-687 GCF_009864975.1 Pseudonocardia sp. SID8383 | reverse complement strand
GCGGCCGTCCCCGGCACCGTCGGCGTCCCGCTCGACGGGGTCCCGGTCCCACCCGCGTGGGCGGTCTGCGACACCCGCGGCGAGGGCTCCGGCGCCGGGACCACGACGGTGCTCGCGGGGTCGCTCGGACCCGTCCCGGCCGGGCCGGAACCGGTGGCCCTGCTGACCGCCGAGGGCGGCGCCACCTACCTGGTCCACGACGGCGCCCGGCACCGGATCGACCCGTCCGACCGGAACGCCCTCGACGGGCTCGGCCTGCTCGGCGCGCCCGTCCGCCGGGTCGGTGACGGTCTGCTCTCCGCGATCCCGGAGGGCGCGCCGCTGCGGGTCCCCGCCCCCGGACCGACACCCGTCGCGGGGCTGGGGCGGAACGGGGACGTCGTGCGCAGCCAGTCGCTCGGGGCAGGGTCGACGTACTTCCTGGTGGTCGACGACGGGCTCGCCCGGATCCCGGTCACCCTCGCCGACGCCGTCCGCTCCCGGACCGGGCAGGCCGAACCGGCGACGCTGCCGCCCGGGCTGGTCGACGACGTCGGGCAGACGCGGGTGCCCGGCGCCGAGGCCTGGCCCGCCGCGCGGGCCGAGGTCACCGAGGTGCCCCCGGTGCTGTGCGGGACCTGGCGCGAGGGACGGCGCGCACTCGTCGCGGGCATCGAGGAGCCGGTCGCGCCCGGTGCGGTGCGGGTG
>NZ_WWFY01000902.1:0-822 GCF_009864975.1 Pseudonocardia sp. SID8383 | reverse complement strand
GCCGGGACAGCTCGGGCGCGGTCATCCGGCGGCCCGCCCGGTGTCCGAGGCGCGCAGGCCGGGGGTGAACACGTGCCCGTCGAGGACGGCCGGGCGGGGCGCCGTGCCCGGTCCGCCCGCGCGGACCCAGTCGGCGACGGCGTCGGTCGTCGCAGCGTCCAGGACCGCACGCAGCCACACCGGCCGCGCACCGGCCCGTCGCGCGACCGGAGTGGGTCCGACCACGACGACGTCGGAGTCGGCGCACGGACCGAGGCACTCGCTGGTCCGCAGCCGCGCGTGGCCCTCGATGCCCCGGGTGAGCCGGTCGAGCAGCCCGTCGTGGTGGGGCCGGTCCAGGCCCGGGTGCTTGCGACCGGAGCCGCAGCAGCATCCCCGGCAGACGGTGACGGCGGACAGCGCAGACATGATCCGACCCTACGCGACATATGACGGATTGTTCAGACGTCAAGGATGACAATCAGGTGAGTGCGGCCACCGCCACGCGGGAACCCTCCGGTCCCACACCCCGGACACCAGGAGATCCCCATGAGCCACCACGTCCTCGAGGCCGCCGGCGTCAGCACCCCGGCCACCGTCGTCGAGAAGCTGCACGACGCCGCCCGCGCGAGCACCGCCTGCGCCTCGGCCATGGTCGCCTCCGGCGGCATGGAGACCGAGGTGCTCCTCGCCCTCGACGCCGCCGACCTCTGTACCGCGGCCGCGAGCGTGCTCGGCCGCCGGACCGGGGACAAGGCGGTCGGCGAGGCCGCCGCGTCGGCCGCCGCGCTCGCCTGCGAGGCCAGCTCGGCCGCCTGCGGCGCGCACGCCGACCACCACGAG
>NZ_WWFY01000901.1:0-923 GCF_009864975.1 Pseudonocardia sp. SID8383 | reverse complement strand
AGGGCGGGCACTCGGCGTTCCGGGTGGTGCATGCGGGCGGCGACGCCACCGGCGCCGAGGTCGAGCGGGCGCTGGTCGCGGCGACCCGGGAGGCGGGCGTCACCGTGCTCGACGGGCACGTGGCCGACGACGCGCTGCGCGACGTGACCGGCCGGGTCGTCGGGCTCTCCGTCCTGGCCGGGGACGGCGGTGCGGAGACGGGCGTGCTGCGCGCCCCCGCGGTCCTGCTGGCCACCGGTGGGTACGGGCAGCTCTACTCCTCGACGACCAACCCGGCGACCTCCACCGGCGACGGCGTCGCGATCGCGCTGCGTGCCGGGGCGACGGCGGCCGACCTGGAGTTCGTGCAGTTCCACCCGACCGTGCTCTGGACCGGGCCGGCGGTCGGGCGCCGCCCGCTGGTCACCGAGGCCGTCCGCGGCGAGGGCGCGGTCCTGCGCGACCGGGCCGGGCACGCGTTCATGGCCGGGGTGCACCCGCTGGCCGACCTCGCCCCGCGCGACGTCGTCGCGGCGGCGATCACCCGGCACACCGCCGAGACCGGCAGCGAGTGCGCCTGGCTCGACGCGACCGGTCTGGCGGGCTTCGCCACCCGGTTCCCGACCGTGTTCGCCTCCTGCCGGGAGGCGGGCATCGACCCGCGGACCGAGCCGATCCCGGTGAACCCGGCGGCGCACTACGCCTGTGGCGGCGTCGTCACCGACACCTGGGGCCGCACCGGCGTCCCGGGGCTGTACGCGGCGGGCGAGGTCGCCCGCACCGGGCTGCACGGGGCGAACCGGCTCGCGTCGAACTCGCTGCTGGAGGGGCTGGTCGTGGGGGAGCGGGTGGTCCGCGCGGTCTGCGAGGACCGGGCCGCGGCCGGGCCCGCGCTGCTCACCGCGCCGGTCGAGCCCGCCCCGGCGCTGCCGGTCGCGGACCGC
>NZ_WWFY01000900.1:0-1186 GCF_009864975.1 Pseudonocardia sp. SID8383 | reverse complement strand
CGTCGACGCCGTGTCGCCCGGAACGTCCGGCGGCGAGCTCGTCGAAACCGTTGCGGTAGCGACGCCCGCGGGGACGGGCCTCGTCGGCGCCGTCCTCCGGGCCCGCGTGCCGGGTACGGACCCCGCGCGGTGCGCCCTCGGGCTCACCGTCCGCGAAGCCGTCCCGGGCCGGCACCCCGTGCTGCAGCGCGGTCCCGAGCAGCCACCGCTGCTCGTCACCGCCCGGTTCACCACCGGCGGGCGGCGGGTCCTCGGGGGCCCGCCGCCGACCGGGGCGCTCGGGAACATCGCTGCCGCGATACCGCCGGGGGCGGGCCCGGCGGTCGTCGGGGAGCTCGGGGAAGGCCACGCGTCGAGATTACGTCACCGGTCCGTCACGACAGGGTGACGGTCAGGACGCGGTGGTCTCCCGGCGCTCCTTGATCTTCGCGGCCTTGCCGCGGAGGTCGCGGAGGTAGTAAAGCTTCGCCCGGCGGACGTCACCGCGGGTGGCGACCTCGATCTTCTCGATGTTCGGCGTGTGCACCGGGAAGGTGCGCTCGACGCCGACGCCGAACGAGATCTTGCGGACGGTGAAGGTCTCGCGGGCACCCGAGCCGTGGCGGCGGATGACGACGCCCTGGAAGATCTGAGTACGGGTGCGGTTGCCCTCGATGACCTTCACGTGCACCTTGAGGGTGTCCCCGGGCCGGAAGTTCGGGATGTCGGAGCGCAGGGTCTCCGCGTCCAGTGCGTCCAGGGTGTTCATGTCGACGGTCCGTCCTCGTGTGTCGTTCGTGCGGGTCGTGCGGTGCCGGTCCCGGGTCGATCCGGGATCGCGCCCGGGCCACGGGGCGTGTGCCGTACGGCGACCACGCTCCTCACGTGGCGGGCTCGGCACGGCCGGCACCACCGGCGGGACCGGGGGCACACGTGACCGTCACCGGGCACCACACGCGGCGCTGGCAACCCGTCCATAGTGCCAGACGGGCAGATCGCTCCGGACACCCGGTGGTGCGAGGGCCCCGGAGCGGCTCAGCGGGCCCGGTCGTACCGGACGGACCGGGCACCGCCGGTCGCCGGTGGGGGCCCGCCGGGCGACGGCGGAACGGTCCCCCGCGCCGGCCCCGGAGCCGGGCAGGCGCCGCCCACCGGCGGGAACGCTCAGACGGTGGGGGCGTCGGCGTCGTCGTCGGGGCGCCCGGCG
>NZ_WWFY01000899.1:0-985 GCF_009864975.1 Pseudonocardia sp. SID8383 | reverse complement strand
CCGCGCGGGCGGTGCCGTCCGGGACGAACGTGACGTCGATGCCGGCGACGCGGGCGGGCTCGCCCCAGTAGCCGTCGTGGCGGTCGAGGGTGGCCGAGGTGGTGCCCTGCACCGCGGTGAGCCGGAACGGGCCGGAGCCGTGCCCGACCGGGTCCACGCGGTCCCCGGTGTAGGCGGCGGGGGCGAGCACGGACAGCTGCGGGCTGGACAGGCGCTGCGGGACCAGCGGGTCGGCCACGCCGGTGGTGACCAGCACCGCGTCGTCGCCGTCGGCGCGGGCGGCCAGGTCGACGCCGTCGAGGATCCGCGGGGGCGGCGAGGCCCGGGTCGCACGGGTGAGCACGTCGGCGACGTGCGCGGCGGTCAGCGCGGTGCCGTCGTGGAAGACGACGTCGTCGCGCAGCGTGAACCGCCAGGTCGTGGGGTCGGCGCGGGACCAGGAGGTGGCGAGCATCGGCACGGCGTCGCCGGCGGCGTCGAGCTGCACCAGGGTCTCGGCGGTGCGCCAGCGGGACAGCTTGAACGCGTCGTCGCTGAAGGGGGTCAGGCCGGAGCGGGGCGGCTGCAGCATCGCGACGGCGACGCGGTCGCCGACGGCGCCCGTCCCGGCGGTCTGCGGTGGGGCGGCGAAGCATCCGGTGAGCAGCAGCGCGGACGCTCCGAGCGCGAGGGCTGCCGCGATGCGGCGGGGTCGGGACACAGGTGTCCTCCGGGTTCGTGGGTGGCGGGACGGTTCAGACGGACAGGGGGGCCGTGGCGCCGACGAGCGCGGCGACGGCGGGGTGCTGCGGCGCGGCGAGCAGCTCGGCGGTCGGCCGGTCCTCGACGACCAGGCCGTCGTGCAGGACGACGGTGCGCGGGCAGAGCGCCGCCGCGACCGCCAGGTCGTGCGACACCAGGAGCAGCCCGGTGCCGCGAGCGGCGCAGGTGTCGGCGAGCAGGTCGACGACCTGGTCGCGCAGCGCCGGGTCGAGCCCGCTCACCG
>NZ_WWFY01000898.1:0-988 GCF_009864975.1 Pseudonocardia sp. SID8383 | reverse complement strand
GGGCGGCGGCGAGCCGCCGGTCGGCGCTGGTCACGACGGCCCACGGGACCCGCGCCGCGTCGAGGGCGGCGAGCAGGGCGTGTGCCCCGGGCAGCGCGTCGACGTCGTCGAGGTCGTCGTACTGCAGCTCCAGCTGGCGGGCCGCGGCGGCGTCGAGTGCCGCGCCGGACAGGTCCGGGCGCAGCAACCGGATCGTGCCGTCGCTGGGCACCCCGTGCGCGACGCGGACGAGGTCGGCCCCGGCGACGCCGTACTCGCGCGCCCAGGCGGCCCAGGAGCGGGCGACCGCGGCGTCGGACCCGACCAGCGTGCCGTCCATGTCGAACAGGATCGCGGCGTACACACCGCACCACCCCTTTCCCTCGGATGGCGAGCCTATCGGCCTGGGAGGATCGCCCCATGCGAGCAGTACGGATCACCGCGTTCGGCGCACCGCCCGAGGTCGTGGACCTGCCGGACCCCACCCCGCCCGTGGGTGGAGTGGTCGTGCGGGTGGAGGCGACCGGGCTGTGCGCCAGCGACCGGTTCGCCTGGGCCGGGCACGACGGTGACGTGACGCTCCCCCACGTGCCCGGCCACGAACTGGTCGGGCACGTGGTCGCGACCGGCGCCGGGGTCACCCGGTTCCGGGCCGGTGACCGGGTCACGACGCCGTTCGTCTGCGGCTGCGGTGTCTGCCCGGACTGCCGGGCGGGCCGCGCGCAGGTCTGCCCGCACCAGCAGCAGCCCGGGTTCACCCACGACGGGTCCTTCGCCGAGCTCGTCGCGCTGCACCACGCCGACCACAACCTGGTGCCGGTCCCCGACGACGCCGACGCCGCCGGCGCCGCACTGCTCGGCTGCCGGGTCGCCACCGCGCACCGGGCGCTCGTCGGGCGCGGCGGACTGGCCTCCGGGGAGCGGGTCCTCGTACTCGGAGCGGGCGGGGTCGGGCTGGCCGCGGTGCTGATCGCGTCGGCGCTGGGCGCCGAGGCGGTCGTCGCGGACC
>NZ_WWFY01000897.1:0-1917 GCF_009864975.1 Pseudonocardia sp. SID8383 | reverse complement strand
CACCGGGTGCGGGCGGGAGTGGTCGTCGACGCGGCCGGGGCCTGGGCCGACGCGGTGGCGGCGCTGGCCGGCGTACCCGGCGCCGGGCTGACCCCGTACCGGCGCACGATCGCCGCCTGCCCGGTCGGCGACCCGTCGGTGCTCACCGTCGACGGTGCCGTCCTGCCGATGATCGCCGACGCCGCCGAGCGCTGGTACCTGAAGGCCGAGGCGGACGTCGTGCTGGTCTCCCCGGCCGACGAGACCCCGGCCGAGCCGGGCGACGCGCGGCCCGACGAGCTCGACGTCGCCCTCGCCCTGGACCGGGTGGGCTCGGCGACCACGCTCGGGCTGCGGTCGGTCCGGACCGCGTGGGCGGGGCTGCGGACCTTCGCCCCCGACCGCGCCCCGGTGCTGGGCGCGCGCCCGGAGCACCCGGGGTTCTTCTTTGTCGCGGGGCAGGGCGGGTCGGGCATCGAGTCCGCCCCGGCACTGGCGGCGCTGGCCGCGTCGGTCGTCCTGGGCCACCCGGCCCCGGCCGACGTCGAGCTCGACCCCGCTGTGTGCTCGGTCACACGACTGACGTAAGCGGTCGCTTACCCATGGCTGGCACCATGGTCCCCATGGCGCTGACCACCACCGGCACCGAGACGCACGACCTGTTCTCGGGCGACTTCTGGACCGACCCGCACCCCGCCTACGCGGCCCTGCGCACCGAGGAGCCGGTGCGCGAGCTCGCACTGCCGGACGGGAAGGCGTGGCTGATCAGCCGCTACGCCGACGTCCGTGCGGCGTTCGTCGACCCGCGGCTGAGCAAGGACTGGCGCTGGACGCTCCCCGCCGACCAGCGCGAGGGCCAGCCGGCCGCGCCGATCCCGATGATGATCCTGATGGACCCGCCGGACCACACCCGGCTGCGCAAGCTGGTCGGCCGCTCGTTCACCGTGCGGCGGATGAACGACCTGCAGCCCCGGGTCGAGGAGATCACCCAGGAGCTGCTCGACGCGCTGCCCGCCGAGGGTCCCGTCGACCTCATGCGCCAGTACGCGTTCCTCGTCCCGGTTCTGGTCATCTGCGAGCTGCTGGGGGTTCCCGCCGAGGACCGCGACATGTTCTCGGCGTGGTCGTCGGTGATGGTCGACGACTCCCCGCAGGAGGAGAAGTTCGCCGCGATGGGCAGCCTGAACGGCTACCTCGCCGAGCTGATCGAGCGCAAGCGCACCGAGCCCGACGACGCCCTGCTGTCCGGCCTGCTCGCCGTCAGCGACGCCGACGGCGACCGCCTGTCGGCCGAGGAGCTCGTCGCCATGGCGACGCTGCTGCTCATCGCCGGGCACGAGACCACGGTCAACCTGATCGGCAACGGCGTGCTCGCCCTGCTGACCCACCCCGAGCAGCGCGCCCGGCTGCAGGCCGACCCGTCGTTGATCACCTCGGCGGTGGAGGAGTTCCTGCGCTTCGAGTCCCCGGTCTCCAATGCCCCGATGCGGTTCGCCAGCGAGGACGTCGAGTACTCCGGGGTGACCATCCCGGCCGGGTCGACCGTCATGCTCGGCCTCGCCGCGGCGAACCGGGACCCGGAGTGGCTGGAGGACCCGGAGCGGCTCGACATCACCCGGGACTCGTCGTCGGGGGTGTTCTTCGGCCACGGCATCCACTTCTGCCTGGGCGCGCAGCTCGCGCGCACCGAGGGCCGGGTGGCGATCGGCAAGCTCATCGCCCAGCGGCCGGACCTGGCGCTGGCCGTCGAGCCGTCCGAGCTCGTGTACCGCGAGTCGACGCTGGTCCGGGGCCTGTCCCGGCTGCCGGTCACGCCGGGCGAGCCCGCCTGAGGGCGCCGCCGCCGGGCGCGACCGAGGGGGGTGCGCCCGGCGGGCGGTGTCGGACCGGCGGTGTCGGACCGGCGGTGTCGGACCGGCGGGGGCAGCCGTCGGCGCA
>NZ_WWFY01000896.1:0-1174 GCF_009864975.1 Pseudonocardia sp. SID8383 | reverse complement strand
TCTGGCCCCCGGGCCGCTCGGGGTCGTCGAGCCGACCGGTCCCCGGCTCGGGCCCGCCGCGCTCGCGTCGGCCGGCCTGGTGGTGGTGCCCGCACTGGCCGTCGACCGGCGCGGGCGGCGCCTGGGCCGCGGCGGCGGCTTCTACGACCGGACGCTCGCGCTCGCCGCGCCCGGCGCCCTGCTGGTCGTCCCGCTGCACGACGGCGAGCTGCTCGACGACGTCCCGGCCGAGGACCACGACGTCGCGGTGGGGGCCGCAGTCCTGGCTCGGGACGGGGTGGTGCATCTCTCGCCCTGACCGTGTGGACGGGTCGGAGCGACCGTTGCCTCGGAGTATGCTGGCACTCGTTCTCGCCGAGTGCCAGCCCGCGGGCGGGCACCGCCCCAGTTCGTCCGGAGGATGTTGTGCCGACCTACCAGTACGCATGCACCGCGTGTGACCACCGCTTCGAGGCGGTGCAGTCGTTCTCCGACGACGCCCTCAGCACCTGCCCGAACTGCGGCGGGAAGCTGCGCAAGGTCTTCTCCTCGGTGGGCATCGTGTTCAAGGGCAGCGGCTTCTACCGCACCGACTCCCGCTCGGGCTCGGTGAGCAGCGGGTCCGGGGCCTCGTCCGAGTCGGCGAAGTCCGACAGCTCATCGTCGAGCTCGTCGTCCTCGTCCTCGTCGAGCTCCTCGTCCTCCTCGGCCTCCTCGTCGTCGAGCTCCTCGTCGAGCTCGGCCGGCGCGTCGTCCTCGAAGGCCGCCGCTTCCTGATCCGTCCACAACCGGCCGGGTTGTCCACAGGCCGGTGGATCGGCCCGCCACCGGCCGAGTCCCGCCCTAGCGTCGGAACGACGACGGCGGAGGGGCGGCCATGGCGGAGCAGACACAGCGGGCGGACCGCCCGTGGGACCGGCTGCTGCGGCGGCCCTCCTGGTCACGGGCGTTGCTGGCCCGCCGGGTGCTGGCCGCCGCCCTCGCGGTCGCGGCCGTGGTCGTGGCACTGCTCCCCGCCGCAGGTGACGAGCGGGTCCCGGTACTGGTCGCGGCCCGTGACCTCGCCCCCGGCACGGCACTGGGCCCGGCCGACGTCGTCGTGGCCTCCTGGCCGCCCGCTCTCGTCCCCGCCGGTGCCCTGACCGCGCCCGACGCCGTGGCCGGACGGCTGCTCGCCGGACCGGTGACCGCGGGC
>NZ_WWFY01000895.1:0-1238 GCF_009864975.1 Pseudonocardia sp. SID8383 | reverse complement strand
CCGGCCCGCTCGGGGCACCCGACCCGCACCGGGTGTGGCGGCCGGTGGACCGGGCGCGGGCCGCCGCCGTCGCCGACACGCTGCTGGTGTGGGACCAGGACATGACCCCGCGTCCGCACCTGGCGGCCTCCGCGGCACCCGACCGGACGGGGACGCGGTGGCGGATCCGGCTGCGCGACGCCGTCGCCCACGACGGGCGGCCGCTGGCCCCGGCCGACGTGCTCGCGTCGCTGCGCCGGGTACTCGACCCCGCGACCGGGGCGACGGCCGCGCCGCTGCTCGCGCACCTGGACCTGACCGCCAGCCGCGCGGTGTCGGCGACCGAGGTGGAGCTCGTGCTGGGCCGACCCGACTTCCTGTTCGCCCTGGCCCTGGCCGCGCCGGGAACCGGCATCGTGCGCGGCGGGCGGGGGGACGTGCCCGTCGGGACCGGCGCGTTCCGCTTCCTGCCCGGCTCGCCGGACGCCCTCTACCGGCACGACGGCCACTGGGCCGGCCGCCCGCCCGTCCCCGCGGTGGAGTTCCTGGTCGACGACGACGAGGAGAACCGCTACCAGTCCCTGGTGGACGGCTACGTGCACTGGGCACACGACCTGTTCCCGCACAGCGCACGACGGCTGCTCGGGCGGACCGGGACGACCGTGCTGTCCGCACCGGGCTCGGTGACCCGCTTCCTCGACACCGGGCCCGGCCCGCTCGCCGAACCGCGGCTGCGCGAGGCGGTGCGGCTCGGGATCGACCGGGTGGAGCTGGTGCGCCAGATCCTGCTGGACCTCGCGCAACCCGGTGACGACCTGTTCGGGGCGGGGTTGGCCTACCACCCGGGCGGGCTCGCGCCGGTGGTGCGCGACGTCGCGCGGGCCCGGGAGCTGGTCGTCGCGGCGGGGGCGGACGGGGCGCGGGTGCCGCTGTTCTTCGACCCGTTCGACCCGATGTCGCGACCTACCGCCGACCTCGTCGTGGAGCAGCTGGCGGCGGTCGGGCTGCGGTGCGAGCCGCGTGAGCCGGAGCCGCCGGACGTCGAGCCGACCCCGGGCATCCGGTTCCGCCGTGCCGCGGCGCAGCCGATCCCGCTCTACCTGCAGGCCGTGGCCGCGGCACCCCGGGTCCCCGGCGACGACACCGCGGGCGACACCGGCGACGACACCGCGACCGACGGTGCGGCCGGTCCAGGGACCGGCGGTGCCACCGGGAGCGGGGATGCCGCGGGGGGCCGCCCCGACGTGCGGGCGCTGCTC
>NZ_WWFY01000091.1:0-1629 GCF_009864975.1 Pseudonocardia sp. SID8383 | reverse complement strand
GTCGGCGCGGGCGGGCCGGGCCGGTGCCGGGTTCGCCACCTCGACGACGAGCCCGTCCCCGGCCCCGCCGGTCACCGTCACCGTGACCGGGGCACCCGGCGCGTACGTGCGCGCGTTGGTGAGGGCCTCCTGCACCAGCCGGTAGGCGGTGCGCCCCGCGGTCTCGGGCACCGGGTGTTCCCCGGTGGTCACGCCGGGCCCGTCGTGCAGGACGACCGCGGTCCCGGTCCGGCGGGTCTCCTCGAGCAGCTCCCCGACGTCGGTGATCCCGGGCAGCGGCAGCTCCCCCACCGGCGCCCGGAGCACCCCGATGACCTCCCGCAGGTCCTGCAGGGCGCGGTGGGCGTTCGCCCGCACGACCTCGGCGGCCCGCGCGGTCTCCTCCGCCGGCGCGTCGCGGTGGAACGCCAGCGCCCCCGCGTGCACGCTGAGCAGCGACAGCCGGTGCCCGAGCACGTCGTGCATCTCCCGGGCCAGCGCCTCCCGCGCCTCGTGCGCGGTGTGCTCGGCCCGCAGCGCCGCGGCGGACTCGGCCATCGCGGCCCGCTCGCGCAGCGACTCGACCAGCAGCCGGCGGCTGCGCACGAGCAGCCCCCAGCCGAACACCGCCGCGTGTCCCGCCACCAACGCCCCGACCAGCAGCCACAACGGGGCCTCCGGCGCGGGCCGCCAGGAGTAGTACACCGCGAACGACGCGACGCTGCCCAGGAACACCGCGGCCGAGACCCGGGCCGGGCAGCGGGCGGCGACCGCGAACAGCGCGACCAGCCCCGGGACCGAGGCGACCTCGGAGAACGTGCACAGCACGACGACGCCCACGGCCACCGGCAGCGGGTACCGGCGCCGCCACCAGAGCGCGACGCAGGCCAGCATCCCCGCCGCGACGTCGACACCCAGCAGCACCTCGGGCCCGCCCGGCGACGACACCACCCGCAACCGGGCCATGAGCAGCCCGATCAGGGCCGTCACCACGACCACCAGGCCGTCGACGCCCCACCGCCGGTACGCCGCGACATCGGTCATGACGCCGAGGCTAGGGCCCGTACCGGCGCGGACGCCTCCGTCCCACGACCCGGCCGCGCTCATCCTTCGGACGGACCCCGGCCGGGCAGAACTCTCCCCCGGACGGATCCGGACGGCCGGACGGCCGCCCGAGACTCCACCGCATGCACGCCCTGCACCGACTCCTCCGGCCGCTCGCCGTCCTCGCGGCCGTCGTCGCCGTGACCCTGACCGGCTGCGCCGCCGCACCCGCCGTGCCGTCCGCGCCCGCGGTTCCGCCGCCCGACCCGGTCGCCTGGACCGGGTGCGGTCCCGGCCTGGAGTGCGGCACCCTCGAGGTCCCCCAGGAGTACACCGATCCCGACGGCCCCCGGGTCGCCCTCGCGGTGATGCGGCACCGTGCCACCGATCCACAGCGCCGGATCGGCACCCTGTTGTTCAACCCGGGAGGGCCCGGGGTCGCCACGACCGACACGCTGCGCGCGATGCCCGCCACCCCGGGGTCGCCGGGCACGTTCGGGCCGGAGGTGCTGGCGCGCTTCGACGTCGTCGCGATGGACCCGCGCGGCGTCGGCGCCTCGTCGGCGGTGCGCTGCCGTACCGACGCCGAGCGCGCCACGGCCGCCG
>NZ_WWFY01000894.1:0-2813 GCF_009864975.1 Pseudonocardia sp. SID8383 | reverse complement strand
GCCCCGTGGCGTGATGCCACGGGGCCCGGCTGCGGGACGGGTGCGGTCGGGGTCAGACGCGGGCCGGGGCCCGGTCACGGGCCTCGAAACCGGCCTCGATCTCGTCGAGGGACAGGTGCGCGGTCTCCCGGGCCGACCAGGCCGACGCCGCCGCCACCAGGCAGATCACACCGCCGAACACGGCGACCGGCAGCCAGCCGCTGACGCTGTTCGCGGCCAGCGCGGCGGCGATGGTCGGGGCGAACCCGCCGAACGCGAAGCCGATCTGGGTGCCGACGGCCGTACCGGTCAGGCGGACCCTGGCCGGGAACATCTCGCCGTAGAACGAGGGCCACACGCCGTTGGCGGCGCTGTAGACGACGCCCGACAGGAGGATGCCGACGCCGAAGACCAGCAGGTACTCACCGGTGGACACGGCCCACAGGTAGAAGGCGAGCAGCACCGCGCTGCCCAGCGCCCCCGCGATGAACACCGGGCGCCGCCCGATCCGGTCGGCGAGCGTGGCGAACAGCGGGATGGCGGCGAGGGCGACGACGTTGGCGCTCACGACGACCCACAGCATGGTCGAGCGCTCCAGGCCGACGGTGTTGACCGCGAACGACAGTGCGAACACCGTCATCAGGGTGCTGACCGAGGCCACCGTCGCGGCGAGGGTGGCACGCAGCAGGTTCGGCCAGTGGCCGCGGAACAGCGCGGCAATCGGGAGCTCGTCCTTCGCCTTCGGTGCGCCCTCGGTGTCGGCGACCTCGGTGGTGAACACCGGGGTCTCGTGCAGCGTCCGCCGGATCAGCACACCGGCGACCATCACCAGCACGCTCGCCCAGAACGGCACCCGCCAGCCCCAGGACAGCAGCGCGTCCTCGGGCAGCAGCGCGATCGGCAGGAACACCGCGGTCGCGATGATCTGCCCGCCCTGGGTGCCGGACAGGGTGAAGCTGGTGAAGAACGCGCGGCGTCCCTGCGGGGAGTGCTCCAGCGTCATCGAGTTCGCGCCGGCCTGCTCACCGCCCGCGGACAGGCCCTGCAGCAGCCGGCAGGTCACCAGCAGCGCCGGGGCGAGCACCCCGACCTGGCCGTAGGTGGGCAGGAAGCCGATCGCCAGCGTCGCGACCCCCATCATCATCAGGGTCGCGACCAGTACCTTCTTGCGCCCCAGCCGGTCACCGATGTGACCGAAGAGCACCGCACCGAGCGGGCGGGCGACGTAGCCGAAGCCGAAGGTGGCCAGCGACAGCAGCGTGCCGGCGACCGGGCTGGAGTCGGGGAAGAACACCTTGTTGAACACCAGCGCCGCGGCGGTGCCGTAGATGAAGAAGTCGTAGTACTCCAGGGCGCTGCCGATCCACGCGGCCAGGGCGGCCCGTGTCGGTTGCGCCTGCGGCGCGGTGGGCGCGGCGGACGGTTGCTGGCTCACGGTGGCTCCCGGCGTGTGCGACGTTGCAGGCACTGGTGTGGACGACGGCTCCCGGGCGGCGGGCCGCTCGCTTATGTACCGTCTGGTTACGTACCGAATAGTGAGTTGCGCAGCGACACCTGTCAAGAGCCGGAGGGACGCCGGTCCCGTCAGTCCTGTCCGACGCGGGCGGTCAGGTACTCCACCACCAGGTCACCGACCATGCGGCGGTAGTGCGCCCGGCGGGCCGGGTCCAGCAGGTCGCGGCCGAAGATGGCCGAGACGGTGTGCCGGTTGGCCACCCGGAACACGCAGAACGAGCTGATCAGCACGTGGACGTCGAAGGCGTCGACGTCGTCGCGGAACATGCCGGTCTCCCGGCCGCGGGCGAGGATCGGCTCCAGCACTCCGACCGCGGGCCCGGCCAGCCCCTCGCGCAACGGGGAGGACCGCAGGTGCTCGGCGTGGTGGATGTTCTCGATCGCCACCAGCCGGATGAAGTCCGGGTGCGCCTCGTGGTGGTCGAAGGTGAGCTCGGCGACCGCACGCACCGCCCGCGCCGGGTTGAGGTCCGACACCGACAGCTGCTGCTCCAGTGCCCGGATCCCGGCGTAGGCCCGCTCGAGAACCGCCAGGTAGAGACCCTGCTTCGAGCCGAAGTAGTAGTAGAGCATCCGCTTGGTGGTCCGGGTGCGCGCGGCGATCTCGTCGACCCGCGCCCCGGCCAGTCCCCGGTCGGCGAACTCCGCGGTCGCCTCGTCCAGGATCTCGGTGCGGGTGCGCTCGGCGTCGCGCTGCCGGACGCCGTCCTCCGGTGCCGCTGCCACTGCGGTACCCCCTCCGCCGGTCCGCGCCGCCGGGATCCCGGCGGCGTCCCCGGACTCTACGGATCACCGGCCGTCTCCCCTGGCCGAGCCGTGCACCGTCCGGTACAACTAACCGTACGGTACATAGATCCGAGGAGGGATCCGTGCGGAGCAGCAGCGAGACCCGGCGCGACACCGGAACCGGCACACGGGTGCGGACGGGGTTGATCGGCGCCGGCATCGGTCCGTCGCTGTCGCCTGCCCTGCACGAGCGCGAGGGCGTCGCGCACGGCCTGGACCTGACCTACCGGCGCTTCGACCTCGACGTCCTCGGGGTCGCGCCGGACGGCGTCGGCGACCTGCTCCGCCGGGCCCGCGCCCAGGGCCACGCGGGGCTCAACATCACCCATCCCTGCAAGCAGCGCGTGATCGGCCACCTCGACGCCCTCGCCCCGGACGCCGCCGCCATCGGCGCGGTCAACACCGTCGTCCTCGGCACGGACGGGTCGATGACCGGGCACAACACCGACTGGACCGGGTTCCGCGACGGCTGGCGGGCCGGGCTGCCCGGCGCCGCGACGGGCCGGGTCGTGCTGCTGGGTGCCGGGGGCGCC
>NZ_WWFY01000893.1:0-1598 GCF_009864975.1 Pseudonocardia sp. SID8383 | reverse complement strand
TTCCCGGCGGGGGCCGCCGTCGTCGCGCTGGGGTTCGCGCACCCGAACGCGCTGTTCGGCGCCGTGGTCGTCGCGGTACCGCCGATCCTGTGGGGCCTCGCGGGCGCGGTGCGCCGCGGGCTGCGCGGCGGCGTGTGGCCCACGGTGCGCGCGGTCGTCGCGGTACCGGTCGTGCTCGCCGCGCTCGGCGGCGTCGCCTGGTTCATGTTCGTCTCCCCCGCCCTCGACGGGATCCGCGGCTACTACTGGGAGCCGGAGGTCTCGGTCACCGACGCCGTGTGGAACGCGGTGCTGCACAACCCCGAGGACAACGCCCCGGCCTGGTCGATCGCGGTCCTCACGGTGGCCGGGGCGGTGTGGGCGCTGCGCCGGGCCCGCACGTCCTGGCTGGTCCCGGCGCACCTGCTCGTCTGCACGCTCTACGTCGTCGGCGCCACCACGTGGTCCTCGGTGTGGACCGGGGTCTGGTACAACGACTCGCCCCGGATCGCCGCGCTCGTCCCGGTGACCGCGGCCCCGCTGGCCGCGCTCGGCCTGGTGGCGCTGTGCTCGCTGGCCCGCAGCCTCGCCTGCCTGGTCCGGGACCGCCTCACCCGGGCCGCGCCCGCCGTCGCCGGGCTGCCCCGGCCCCGGGCCGCGGTGCTCGTCGCGATCGGGGTGATCGCCGTCGTCGTCACCTCGGGCGGGCTCTACCAGCGCTCGCACATCGACTCGCTCGCCGCGATCTACCAGACCCCGGAGGAGGTGCTGGTCGGTCCGGAGCAGGCCCGCTTCCTGCGCGAGGCGGGCGACCTGCTGCCGTCGGACGCGGTGGTGGCGCAGAACCCGTGGGCCGGGACCGCGATGCTGTGGCCGCTCACCGACCGTCAGGTGCTGTTCCCGCACCTCACCGGGGTGTGGTCGCCGGACCAGCGGATCATCGCCGAGCGGCTGCGGGACGCCTCGAACGACCCGGCGGTCTGTGCGGCCGTCGCCGAGACCGGCACCGGCTACGTGATCACGGCGCCGCCCACGTTCTGGCAGCCCGACCCGCTGGCCACGCAGTGGCCGGGGCTCGACGACCTCGCCGACGCCGACGGGTTCGAGCTGCTCGCCCGCGACGGCGACAACGCGTTGTGGCGCATCACCGCCTGCGACGCGGGCCGGGTCGTCGGGTCCTGATCACCCGGTCGGGCACGGGACCGGCGGGGCCGTACGACCGCCGGTAGTCTCCGAGACCGGCCAGCGCCGGGGAATCGGGTCCGGTGGGTCGTCGACGGCTCCGGGTTCGGCGCCGGGAGAGGAGCGCGACCTCGATGGCCGGACCCACCTGGCTGTCCGCGCTGCCCACCGCACTCGTCGCGGTGTTCTGGGTGGTCGGGCCCGGTCTGCTCGTGCTGCGGGCGTGCGGGGTCCGCGGGATCACCGCCGGGGGCCTGTCCCCGCTGGTGTCGACCGCGGTCGTCTCGTCCTCGGCCGTGCTCGCGCCGCTCGTGGGGGTGCGCTGGGGGCCGTGGGTGCCGCTCGGCGTCGCGGTCGTGCTCGCGCTGCTCGGCGGGCTGTTCCGGGCCTTCGTCGCCCGCCGCCCGGCCGGCAGCGCGCTGCACCGGGGCTGGCGG
>NZ_WWFY01000892.1:0-2363 GCF_009864975.1 Pseudonocardia sp. SID8383 | reverse complement strand
GGCGTGCGCGCGGCGCACCGGCGGGCCGAGTGCGCCACCGCCGGAGTCCGTGTCCTCCCCGGCGAGCCCGACGGTCAGCGCCCCGGCCTGGGCACCGCCGCCCAGGGCCCGCACCAGCAGCGGCTCGGACACCGTCACCCCGCGCAGCCGCTGCTCGGACACCGACAGCGACCGCTTGGTCAGCAGGCCGCGCCGTACCCGCAGCGTGCCGTCGGGCTCGCGGCTGAGCCGGTAGTCCCACCAGCGCTCCACGAACAGCACGATGCTGCCGGCGACCATGACCGGCAGCAGGAGCGCGACCGCGACGAGCACCGTCGCCCAGACCGGTGCGGCCGACAGCTCCCCGGCGACGGCGTCCGCGCCGGGCAGCGAGCGCGGGTCGAGGCCGGTCTCGTTGAGCACGTTCCAGCCGGCGCCGGCCAGCGCACCGATCGCGGCCAGCGAGCTGACCGTCAGCGGGGCGAAGCGCAGCGAGGACCAGTCGATCCGGTCGAGCTCCTCGCCCGCGGGGTCGACGGGATCCGCCGGGCCGACGGTCCCGTGCCCGCCGGCCGCGTCTCCGCCGGCACCGTTCCCGTCGGCACCGTTCCCGTCGGCACCGTTCCCGTCGGCACCGTTCCCCTCGACCCGGGCCCGGTCCGCCCCGGTCCCGCCGGCGACCGCGGCCGGTCCGCGTGCCGGGGCGGGGCGGGCGAGCAGCTCGCGGCGCAGCCGTTCGGCCTCGTCGGTGGTGACGGCGTCGAGGTCGAGGCCCGCGTCCGACCCGCTCTGCCCGGAGCCGACCTTCACCACCGACAGCCCGACGAGCCGGTGCAGCAGCGGTGCGGTCAGGTCGACGGTGCGGATCCGGTCCCGCGGCACCGAGCGGCGCTGCCGGTTCAGCAGCCCGCTGTGCAGCTCGACGCGTTCGTCGGTGATCCGGTAGCGGGTGGTGCGCCAGCGCACGACGCCCACCGCGACCGCGACGACGACCGCCGCCCCCGCGATCCAGACCTGGGTGGAGTTGCCGCTGCCCGCGCCGAACAGGACCAGCACGACCAGTGCGGGGGCCAGCCGCAGCAGCGCGGTGGCCGGGCCGACGAGCAGCATCCGGCCCGGCAGCCGTCGCCAGCCGACCTCCTCGGGGGGCGTGCCGGTGCCGTCCGCGGGGGCGACGGGTACGGGCTCGGTCACGTCGCGTCCCCGCTGTGCCGCCCGGTCGTCTCGGTGAGCCTGCGGGCGAGCTCGGCGGCGGCGGCGGCGTCGAGCCCGGCGATGCGTACCGGGCCGCGGGCCGACGCGGTCGTGACGGTCACCGTCGCCAGGCGCAGCGCCTGCTGCAGCGGGCCGTGCTCGGTGTCGACGGTCTGCACCCGCGGGATCGGCGCGATCCGCCACTCCCGCACCAGCCAGCCCGACCGGGTGTAGACGGCGTCCTCGGTCACCTCCCAGCGGTGCAGCCGGTACCGCAGACCGGGCACGACGAGCGTCCCGACCAGCAGCCACAGCACCGTCAACACCACGGTCGCGACCAGAACCCCGTGCCACGGGACCGCGGGCAGCAGGAACCACGCGACGACCTGGCCGCCGAGCAGCACGAGCGGGACCGGCACCGCCGAGAGCCGCCACCACCAGATCGCGCGGGGGTCGACCCGGTTCGCGGGTGGGCGCAACGGGAGCGGCAGCGCGTCGGTCGGGATCCCGGGTCCGGGGTCGCCGGTGCGGGGGCCGGTGGCGGTCATGGTCCCACTCTGCCGAACCGCACCCGGCGGGAGCATCCGAGCACGCCGTCGGAGACCCCACTGTGGCCGAAAGAGGGGGCGTGGCCGACAGAGGGGTGCCGCCGAGTGGCACACCACGTGCGTCTGGAATCCGGGTCCGGGTACGTGGTGTGCCACTCGGCGGGCGACGACGGTCAGTGGGCCGGCGCGGACAGGTCGTAGACCGTGGTGCCGTCGACTGTCGTCGCGGTGTAGTGCTGTGCGACCCAGGCGGTGATCTCCGCGCCGGTGCCGCGGCCGCCGCCGGGGCCACCCCGCTCGCCGCCGCTGACGAAGTACCGGACGTCGCCCTGCGCGACGTACTGCCGGAACTGCTCCAGGGTGGGGGAGTCGTCGCTGCCGGAGAAGCCGCCGATCGCCATGACGGCGGTGTCCCCGCCCGCGACGAGCATCATCGACGCCGCGCCCTGCGAGCCGATCGTCGCCGCCGCCCAGCGGGACGGTCCTGCCTCACGCAGCAGGGCCACGACCTGGGCGCTGGTCCGCTCGCCTCCCGGACCGCCACCGGGCATCCCGCCCGGCCCGCCCGCGCCGGGCTGCCCGGCACCATCCGGCGCGGCACCGGCAGGCAGCCCACCGGCATCGGTGGCGCCGGTGCCCGAC
>NZ_WWFY01000891.1:0-1806 GCF_009864975.1 Pseudonocardia sp. SID8383 | reverse complement strand
CCGGGTGGTGGCGGCGGTGTTCGCGGCCGCCCGGGCCGCCTCGGCCGCCTCGGCCCGGAACCGGGCGGCGGCCACCGACCAGACCACGGCGGCGGCGACCGCCGCACCGAGCAGCGATCCGAGGAGCAGGCTGAGGACGTCCACCCCCGCAGCGTGCACCGCACCCCCGACAGTTCCGTGTCGCCGCAGCTCAGTGGCGTGTCCGGAGCCGGGTGTTTCGCACGGGCACGCACGGGGACGGCCGGCGGCCGGCCGGGTTGCCCCGGCGAGGCGGATGCCACGCCGGGCGAACCGGTTCGCGATGCACACGTCTTTCCCGGTGTCGGACCTTCGGGGGGCCGACGGTCCGGGCCGGGGGGCCCGGGCGCACCGCGAGAGTGAGAGAGGTACCTGTGATGACCACCCGACTCGCCCGCACCATCGGCCGTGGGGCCGCCACGACCACCGCCGCCCTGGCGGTCGCCGCCGCGGCCGTGCTCGTCCCGGCCGGGGTCGCCTCGGCCGCACCCGCGACGCCGGCGGGGGACCCGGCGCCCAGTGCCTGCCGCCCGGCGAACCAGCAGGCGACCATCCACCCGGCCCCGGGCAGCGCCGGCCACCGTCACTACACGGTCGTGCTCAGCGCGGCCCCGGGCACGTCGCCGTGCCTGCTGTCCGGATCGCCGTCGGACCTGGTGTTCAGCCTGAACGGCTCGCCGCGCGCCTCCGAGGTCGCGGTGCCCTACGGCGATCAGACCCGCGCCGTCGAGTTCGGGCCGGGTGAGCCCGTGCAGTTCGACGTGCAGGTCCGCAGCTCCGCCGGACCCGCCCGGGCGAACGAGCTGGAGTTCTCGCTGCACGGTCCCGGGGGTGACGTCCCGGGCGGCTTCCTGGCCCGGGGACCGATCGGCGTCGACGCCGGCATCCAGGTCGGCCCGGTCACCGAGCGCTGACCCGGGGCGCCGCCCGGGACCACCGGTCACGCGGCGGCCGCGGTGCGCGATCCGCGGCCGCCGCGGCGATGTCAGACCGCCTCGTGCTCCAGCAGCCACCGCTTCACGGCCAGGCCGTAGCGGAACCCGCCCAGGCTCCCGTCGGTGCGCAGCACCCGGTGGCACGGGACGAACAGCGCCGCCGCATTGAACGCGCAGGCACCCGCCGCGGCCCGCACCGCCGCGGGGCGGCCGGTCTTCTCGGCGTAGCCGGTGTAGGTGACCGGTGCCCCCGCGGGGACGGTCCGCAACACGTCCCACGCCAGCTCCCGGTAGGGGCCGGACCGCTGGCGGACGGGCACGTCGTCGATCACCGACAGGTCGCCGCCGTGGTAGCGGTCGACCGCCTCGCCGACCGCACCGAGGTCGCCCTCGACCACGGTCGCCGGGGACAGCGAGCGGTGCACCAGGGCGAGCAGCTCGTCGACCGAGGCGGTCCAGCCGGAGGCGAGGACGTGTCCGTCGTCGTCGACGACGGCGGTGAACGGCCCGGCCGGGGTGTCCCGTGTGGACCACGTCGCTGTGCTCATGCGCTCCTCCGAGGAGTGGTGGTGGCGGCGGACGTCGCGGCCCGCCAGAGATGGGTGGCGGCGTAGGACCGCCAGGGGGCCCAGGCGTGGGCGCGCGCGGTGAGCGCCGCCTCGTCGCCGGGCAGTCCGAGCGCCTCGGCCCCGCGGCGCACCGCGAGGTCGGAGGCGAGCAGCTCGTCGGGATCGCCCAGGACGCGCATGGCCAGGTAGCCGGCGCTCCACGGACCGATCCCGGGCAGCGCGCACAGCTCGGCGCGCAGCCCGTCCGGGTCGCGCCCGGGGTCGAGGGCGAGGGTGCCGTCGGC
>NZ_WWFY01000890.1:0-1804 GCF_009864975.1 Pseudonocardia sp. SID8383 | reverse complement strand
GCCCGGCCGACGGCCGCCCGGGCGGCGCGCCGTCGCTGTGGGTGAGCGGCGCGTGGTCCGGGCGTCGCCACCCGGGGAGCGACGGGGGATCGTCCGGGCCGGTGACGTCGCGGTCTCGCGCGGCGTGCCTGCGTGGTCACGGACGTCCCACCTGTCACAGTGCGCCACATGAAGCTGTCCGGCCTGCTGCACCGTTCCCGACCGGAGCTGCCGGGCCTGACCGGCCCGGCCCGCGCCGACCGTCGTATCGAGTCGGTGCTCCGGCGCCTGCGCCCCGGCGACATCGCCGTGATCGACCAGGTCGACCTGGACCGGGCGACCGCGGACGCGCTCGTCGCCGCTCGGGTCGCCGCGGTCGTCAACGCCGCCCCGTCGATCTCCGGCCGGTTCCCGAACCTCGGCCCGCAGGTGCTCGTCGAGGCGGGCATCCCGCTCGTCGACGACTGCGGTCCCGACACCCTGCGCGCGGTCAAGGACGGCATCCGGGTGCGGCTGCACGACGGCGTGCTCTACACCGGCGAACAGCCGCTGTGCGAGGGCCGCGAGCAGACCGAGGACACCGTCGCCGACGCCCTGGACGAGGCCAAGCAGGGCCTGACCCACCAGCTCGAGGCGTTCGCCGCGAACACCATCGAGTTCATGCGCCGCGAGCGCTCACTGCTCCTCGACGGGCACGGCGTTCCCGAGGTCGACGTCGCCCTCGACGGGCGGCCGGTGCTCGTCGTCGCCGCCGGGTTCGAGCACCTCGCCGTGCTGAAGCGGCTCAAGACCTACATCAAGGAGTACCGGCCGGTGCTCGTCGGCGTCGGGGCGGGCGCGGACGCGCTGCTCAACGCGCGCCACCGCCCGGACCTCATCGTCGCCGACCCGTCCGAGGTGTCGAACCAGGCGCTGACCAGCGGCGCGGACGTCGTCGTCCCGGCCTTCCCCGACGGGCACGCCCCGGGGCTGCACCGTGTGCAGGACCTGGGCGCCAGCGCCGTGACGTTCCCGTCGATGGCCAACCCCGAGGACCTCGCCCTGCTGCTCGCCCACCACCGCGGCGCCTCGATGATCGTCACGGTCGGGCTGTCGGCGTCGATGGGGGAGTTCCTCGACCGCGGGCGGTCGGGCAGCAACGCCTCGACCTTCCTGACCCGGCTGCAGGCGGGGGGCAGCGTCGTCGACGGCGCGATGATCGCCCAGATGTACCGGAGCCGGACCTCGTTCGCGCCGCTGCTGCTGCTCGTCGCGGCCGCGGTGGTCGCGGTCGTCGTCGCCGTGCTCGTGTCCGGCGGCGGCCCCGCGGTGCTGGAGTGGCTGCGTGGCGTGCTGGAGAGCCTGCGGGCCCTGGTCGCCGGATGGTTCCCGGCGTGATCTCGCGGCGCCACCACCGCATCGCCCTGGTCGCGGTGTTCGTGCTGGCCCTGGCGGCCGGGTTCGTCCTCGCCGTCGTCGGGCTCCCGCAGCGCATCGCCGACGTCGCGGCCTCGGGGACGGACACGGGCGAGACCGCCCGGCTGAGCGTCGAACGCGACACCCTGGCCGCGCAGCTGCACGCCAGTGACGAGTTCGCCGGCCGCGTCGGACCGGACCTGGTGCGCGGGAAGCTCACCGGGGTGCCCGTGACCGTCGTCGCGCTCGGTGCCGACCCGTCCGACACGCGCGCGGTCGCCGAGCTCGTCGTCGCCGCGGGGGGCAGCGTCGCGGGGGAGGTCGTGCTCACCCCGGCCGTCACCGACCCGGCCCGCGCCGACCAGCTGCGCGACCTGTCCGCACGGCTGCTGCCGTCGGGGGCCCAGCTCCCCACCGCCACCGACGCCGG
>NZ_WWFY01000889.1:0-2019 GCF_009864975.1 Pseudonocardia sp. SID8383 | reverse complement strand
GGCTTCGCGGCGTCCGCAGGCTTCGCGGCGTCCGCAGGCTTCGCTGGGTCGGCAGGCTTCGCTGGGTCAGCAGGCTTCGCTGCGTCGGCGGACTCCGGCGCGGACGGCGAGACCGGGCCCGCGGAACCGGACGACCCGGTCGCGGCCGGGCGGGCCGGTCCGGCGTCACCGGAGCCCTCGGCCCCGCGGACGGCGTCCGTCCCCGTCTCCGCGGATCGGGCAGCCGTCGCGGCACCGGAGCCCCCGGCGGCCTCCGACGACGACCGCAGAGCGGAGTCGGTCGGGAACGCCGCGGCGCCCGACGGAGTGGTCGCCGGCCCGGCGAGCACGCTCGGTGCCTCCGGGGCCGCGGCCTGCGCGACGGCGCCGGGGACCGTGGGTGCCGCGGCCGCGGACACGGCCGCACCGTCGGTGAGAGCCAGGACCCCTCCGGTGAACATGACAGCACTCACCGTCACCACCGCCGCCGCGCTCATCACCGTACGTCGTGCCAGTCCGCGCCTCATGGCTTCGTTCCCGTCCCCATCCGTGTCCGGCTTGTCCGATATCCACGACGCTAGAAGCACCCTGTGCACACCAGCCACACCCGCCACCCGTCGGTGGGGTGAGGTCACCCCGGAGGAGGTCACCCGAACCGGCGGCCCGCCATAACGGGTGGGATCCGGGTGACGATCGGGACCAGCGGGACGGAGCGACCGGCCCTCGTGTCACCCCGGCGGGCGGCGCCCCAGGTCAGGACCGGGACGGGAGGGTCTCCGGCGCCCGCCACCAGACGAGCGCCGCGACCAGTGACAGCACCCCGGTCACGGCGAACGCCGGCCCGTACCCCCAGACCTCGGCGAGCGCACCGGCCACGAGCGGCCCGGCGATGGCACCGAGATCGGCCGCCATCTGGAAGCCCGCCAGCACCGAGCCGCCGCGGGCGCGCTCCCCGATGACGTCGGCGACGGCCGCGTTGAGCGGCGGGTTCACCAGTCCGCTGCCGAGCCCCGCGACGAGCGAGAGCGCCAGGAACGCCCAGGGGTCGAGCACCCAGCCGAGGACGGCCGTCGACGCGCCCGACACCGCGAGGCCGGCGATCAGCGGGGGCCTGCGACCGGAGCGGTCGGCGAGACGTCCGGCCAGCAGCAGGGTCGCCGCGTTCCCGGCCGCGAACACCGACAACGCGATGCCGCCGAACGCGTCCTCGCGCCCCAGCGCCTCGACCACCACCAGCGGGACCAGCGCGATGCGGACGCCGAACACCGCCCAGCCGTTCGCGAAGTTCCCCACCAGCGACGCCCGGTAGGCACGGTGGCGCACGGCGTCGCGGAACCGGGTGCGCGGCGGGGGCGCCTCGTCGACCGGGCCCTCCGGCCGGCGCAGCAGCGGCCCGCCCACGACGATCACCAGCACCAGCAGCGCCGCGTAGATCAGGAACGGGGCGCGTACGTCGATCGCGGCGAGGGTGCCGCCGAGCAGCGGCCCGGCGATGTTGCCGAGCAGGAACCCGGTCGCCCACAGGCTCGTCGCGCGGCCCCGCAGGTGCGGCGGGGACAGCCGCACGAGCAGCGACACCGCCGAGATCGTGAACATCGTCGATCCGACGCCCGCGACCAGGCGCAGCGCGATCAGCTGCCAGTACGCCGTCGCGAAGGCCAGACCGGCCGTCGTCACGGCGACGACGGCGAGCCCGGCGACGAACACCCGCAGCTCGCCGAACCGGCCGACGACCGTGCCGGACAGCGGGGCGAACACCAGCCGGGAGAAAGCGAACACGCTGATCACGGCGGCGGCCGCGGTCACCCCGACGTCGAACGAGCGCGCGAACGCCGGCAGCACCGGCGCGACCAGCCCGAACCCGATGGCGATCGCGAACGCCGACCCGACCAGCACGCCGATCTCGCGGGGCAGCGCCGTCGCACCCCGCACCGTGGGGGGCGCGGGCACCGGTGCGCCGGGTACGGCGGGGTCGCGGCCGTCGTGCTCGACCACGTGGCCCTCCGCTCCGCTGTCCCGGCCGACGACCGTACGCCCGCC
>NZ_WWFY01000888.1:0-2095 GCF_009864975.1 Pseudonocardia sp. SID8383 | reverse complement strand
GAGCGGCCGGGCGGGTCAGCGCTTGCGGTAGGCCATCCCGGCCGCCACCGCCCCGGCGACGGCGCCCGCGCCGAGCACCGAGGGCACCCCGATCCGGGCGGCCTTGCGCCCGGTCCGGAAGTCGCGGATCTGCCAGTTGCGGGCCTTCGCGACGTCACGCAGCTCGGAGTCCGGGTTCACCGCGACCGCGGTGCCGACCGCCGAGAGCATCGGGACGTCGTTCACCGAGTCCGAGTAGGCGGTGCAGCGGCGCAGATCCAGACCCTCCGACGCGGCCAGCGCGCGCACCGCGTGCGCCTTCGCCGGGCCGTGCAGGATCTCGCCGACCAGCCGTCCGGTGTAGAGCCCGTCGACGGACTCCGCGACGGTCCCCAGCGCTCCGGTCAGCCCCAGCCGGCGGGCGATGATTCGCGCCAGCTCGATCGGCGTCGCGGTGACCAGCCAGACGCGCTGGCCCGCGTCGAGGTGCATCTGGGCCAGCGCCCGGGTGCCCGCCCAGATCCGGTCCGACATCAGCTCGTCGTAGATCTCCTCGCCGAGCGCGACGACCTCGTCGACCGGACGGCCCGCGACGAACGACAGCGCGGTGTCGCGGTGTCCCGCGATGCCGCCCTTGTCCTCCCGGCCGCCGACCCGGAACTTGATCTGCTGCCAGGCGAAGCCGGCCATGTCGGAGGTGGTGAAGAACTTGCGCGCGGCCAGGCCGCGGGCGAAGTGGAAGATCGACGCGCCGACCATCATCGTGTTGTCGCAGTCGAAGAAGGCGGCGGCGGTGAGGTCGGGCGGCGCGCCGTCCCCGCCCTCCGGGCCGTCGGGGTGGTCGTCGGCCTCGGCGGCGACGGCCGCGGCGGCGGAGGCCTGACCGGCCCGCTGCGCGGAGTCCAGCGCGGTCGCCCGCTCCAGCACCCCCGGCTCCTCGGAGAGCCCGGTGTGGGTGGGCGGGTGAGACTCGCGGGTCCCGCTCTGGTCGAGAGGGGGGACGGACCCGGGATCACTCACCACGGCGGCCTTCCTGGTGCGACGGCGTCTCGCGTCCCGAGGGGATCGGGGCGCGGCCCCAGCCTACTGCCGGAACGCGGGAGCGGGCCCGGCCTCCGGTACGTGACACATGTCGACGCACCGGGGACCGGGCCCGTACCCGTGGTGTCCGGAGCGGATCAGCCGAGGGTGACCGGGCCGAGGCCCGGCAGCAGCGGCGGGATGGTGATCGGCGGCAGCAGACGGTCCTGCTCCGACGACGACTCCGACGAGCTGCCCGACCCGCTGTCGGAGGTGGTCGACCCACCACCGTTCAGCAGCGGCAGCCCGCCGTCCTGCTGCGAGGACCCCGAGGTGGTCGGGGCCTGCGAGGTCGAGGTCGCCGGACCGGAGGTCGGCGACGGCGACGGCGTGCCGGTCGCGGTCTCCGACGGCGTCACCGGCGCGGACTGCTCGACGGCCTGCGCCGAGGACGGCCCGCCCGCGGTGCGGCACTCGCCGGGCACCGGGCCGAGGTCGTCGACGGTGCCGCCGCTGTCCGCGGCGCAGCCGGTGCCGGCCCGCAGCGCCTCGGCCCGGGAGAGCACCCGGTCCAGCAGGCGGATCGCCTCCGAGGTCTCCCCGCGGCTCTCGGCGGGCAGGTCGGACTGCAGACGGGTGATGCGCCCGGACTGGGCGGCCGCCCAGGTCCGCAGCTCGGCCAGGCGGGAGGTGTCCGCGCCGTCGGTCCCGGCGCCGGTGAGCATCAGCCTGCTGCCGGTGCTGGTGGCCCGGTCGAAGTCGCCCATCGCGGACGCGACCGCGTCCGGCGACGGCGGTGTGGACCGCGCGACCAGGCTCTCCAGCTCGTCGACCCGGGAGCGGGCCAGGTCGAGCTGGCGGGCGGCCTCGGCCTGCTGGCCGACGGTGAACACCCCGCCGACGCTCTCGCTGGCGCGCTTCATGCCGTACATCGCGTCGCCGGGCAGGGCGTCGCGGCTGGCGGTCGAGGTCACGCCGGCGATCACCGCGAGCGCGGCGAACCCGCCGACGACGACGCCGAAGCGCTTGCGCACGCTCGGACGGCGGCGGTCCAGCATCCGGGCGCCGGCCTGCGCCGGGCGGGCGGAGTCGTCGC
>NZ_WWFY01000887.1:0-8066 GCF_009864975.1 Pseudonocardia sp. SID8383 | reverse complement strand
CGGCCGGATCGCCGCGGCCGGGGTCTCGGCGACCTCGACGCCCGCGGCGCGCAGCTTCACCAGCGCCCCGTGCGCGGCGCCGGCCAGCTCCGGGGAGTCCCACAGGTTCCCGGCCAGCGCGACGACGGTCGCCTCGTCCGGGTCGAGGTGGATCTCGCCGAGCTCGTAGTCGGCCCGGGCGATCCGGTAGCCCTCGACGGTGTCGAACACCGAGTTGTGGCCGGTCTCCAGGGGCACGCCCAGCTCGCGCAGCTCGGCCTTGTCCCGCTCGAACATCCGGAAGAACGCCTCGTCGCCGGTGCCGTCGGCGTAGCCGGGGACGATGGACCGGATCCGCTCCGCGGACAGGTACTGGCGCGTCGACATCAGGCAGAGCACCAGGTTGACCAGTCGCTCGGCGCGGGCGGAGGACACGACGGGCATCGTAGCCAGGCCGGACGGGAGGGATCGGGCGCCCCGGGCCGCGGGCACCCGGGACCGCGCCGGGGTGTCTCATCCTGCGACAGGGTCGTTGACGGCGACGCGCGTACGGAAAAGGCTCGACCCCGGGTGCGGCGCCGCGGCCGCACCGGCACGTGGAGGTGGCGCATGTCCGGTGAGCAGGAGACGTTCAACCCGTGGACCGTGGTGAACCTGGTGTTCCACCACCTGGCCGACCAGGGTCTGCACCCGGTGCTCGGGGAGACCGGGGACCCGGCCGCGGCCGCGACCGGGCTGCTGCGGTCGATGGGGATCGCCCCGGCGCCGGAGAAGGCGGGCCCGGCCGACCCGGAGGTACAGGACGAGCTGGCCGAGCTGCGCCGCCGGATCATGCCCGGGATCGAGTGATCCGGCACCGGTGATCTAGTTTGCGCTCCGCACCGGACGGACCGGTCCGCGAGGAGGGGCGCCGATGGAGCAGCAGGCCGAGCGCGCGATCGTGCAGCGGCAGCTCGAGGAGCTGCACCGGGCGGTCGGGAGCCCCGGCGGGGTGCCCGACGGGCGGGTCGTCGCGTACTACCCGCCGTCGATGGCCGGGCAGGCGCAGCTGTTCGGGCTGGCCGCCACCGACATCGAGGGCACCCAGTGGGAGGTCGGCGACGCCGGGGTCCGCTTCCCGTTGCACTCGATCTCCAAGGTGTTCACCTACGGCCTGGCGCTGGAGGACAACGGCCGCGAGGAGGTCCTGCTGCGGGTCGGGGTCGAGCCCTCCGGCGACCCGTTCAACTCGATCAGCTTCGACGAGGTCAACCACCGCCCGTTCAACCCGATGATCAACGCGGGGGCGCTGGTCGCGGTGAACCTGGTGCACGGCGCCACCAAGGAGGAGAAGGTCGAGCGGCTGCTGACCCGGCTGCGGATCTACGCGGGCAACCCCGACCTGGCCGTCGACGAGGACATCCTCGCCGAGCAACTGGTCTCCAACGACCGCAACGTCGCGCTGTCCTACCTGATGCGCAGCCTGGGGATGCTGCACGGCAACATCGAGGACAACCTGTACGTCTACCTGGCGGCCTGCTCGGTGACCGTCACCGCCGCGGAGCTGTCGACGATGGCGGCGACCCTGGCCCGGGGCGGGGCGAACCCGTTCACCGGGGTGCCTGCGCTGCCGCGGAGCTACACCCGTGACGTGCTCAGCGTGATGAGCATGTGCGGCATGTACGACGCCGCCGGGCAGTGGGCCTACGAGGTCGGCATCCCGGCCAAGTCGAGCGTGTCCGGGGCGATCCTGGCGGCGATCCCGGACGCGATCGGGGTCGGCGTCTACTCCCCCGGGCTGGACCGGCACGGCAACTCGGTGCGCGGGATCGCGGTGTGCCGGGAGCTGTCCGACCGGTTCGGGCTGCACGTGTTCGCCGACCCGTCGGAGTCGCGGCTGGGCCGGATCGTGCGCCCGGGCCGGCGGGAGGAGGCGACCGAGATGTACCCCTCCGGCGACGGCTGGCTGCCCGACGGGCTCTAACGATCCGGCGCGGCGGACGAGTCCTCTGCGGGACATCGTCGTCGACACCGGGAGCAGGGCACGCATGGCCACGTTGGACGTCGTCGCGGACCGGGCGCTGCGCCGGGCCGGGGCCATCCGGTTCCACCGCCGCCACCGCGGGGAGGCGGCGGCGATCCTCGCCGCGATCGAGGCCGAGCGCGGTCCGTCCGACCCGGCGCCGGCCCGGGCGTGCGACGCCTGGGCCGGCGACGTGCTGGGCTGGCGCGGCTACGCCCCCTGGCTGCGGGTCTACGCCGCGGTGGCCGGGGAGTTCCGGGAGGGCTGGATCCCCGACAACTACTACGGCCGGGTCGTGCTCCCCGCGGTGCAGGGGCCCTACGGCGAGGTCTCGAAGCTCAAGCCGCTGTCGCGGCGGCTGCTGCAGTCCGACCTGTTCGCCGACGTCGCCTACTGGGTCAACGGCGGCCTCTACGACCGCGACCTGCGCCACCTCGACCACGCCGGGCTCGCGTCGGTGCTGTTCGCCGGCTCCGACCGGGCGGTGTTCAAGTCCGACGACTCGATCCAGGGCGCCGGGGTACGGGTGCTGCACCGGTCGGGGTTCGACCCCGACCAGCTCGGCGGGCTGCCGTCGGGGGTGTTCCAGAGCTGGGTCGACCAGCACCCGCTGCTCGCGGGGTTCACCCCGGGCTCGGTGGCGACGATGCGGGTCACCACCGTCGTGACCGACGACGGCGTCGCCTCGGTCCGGGCCGCCTACCTCCGGTTCGGGCGCGCCGCCGACACCCACGTGCGCTCCGACAGCCACGTGCGCGTCGCCGTGGACACCACGACCGGCCGGCTCGCCGACCACGGCCTGACCCCGCGCTGGACGCGCGTCGATGCCCACCCCGACTCCGGCGCGGGGTTCACGGGGACCACCGTGCCGGGCTTCGACGGGTGCGTCGCGGCGGTGCTGGAGCTGCACCGGGGGATGCCGTTCGCGCGCTGCGTGGGGTGGGACCTGGCCGTCGACGCCGACGAACGGCCCGTCGTACTGGAGTGGAACGCCGGACACAACGACATCAAGTTCTCCGAGGCCACCCAGGGCCCCTGCTTCGCGGACATGGGCTGGGAACGGCTGTGGCGACCCGCGGCCCGGATCCCGGCCCCGCGACGGCCCGGCCCGTAGGTTCGGTCTCCGGACGCCCCCGGCGGGGGGACGACGCTCCGGTGTCATGGCCGAGCCGGGCCCGGGGAATCCGGGTGCGGCCGCCCCGCGGGGTCCGGCACCCTGCGGGGCATGGACACCTACCGGCGACCCGACGTGCCGGCCGCCGTGTTCCACGACGCCACCGGCACGGTCGTCCCGCACGGGAGCCGCTGGGGTCCGGACGGCCCACCGGAGGACAGCTACTCGGTGGTGACCCACTCCGAGCGGTTCCGGCCGCTGCACACCGTCGCCGACGCCGTCGTCGCGCACCTGGCCGCCCGTTACGACGTCGATGTCGAGCACGAGGACGCCCCCGCCCGGGACGAGCCGGGCGCGGTCCGGGTGGCGACGCTGCGCCCGCGCGACCCGGACGCGGCCACGGTGACGCTGGTGTGGACGGATTTCCCGGGCGTCGTCGTCCGGGCCGGGCACCTGCTGTCCGCGCACCTGCCGCCGTGCGGGTGCGACGCCTGCGACGACACCTGGTCGCAGGTCGCCGACGAGCTCGAGCACACCGTCGCGGCGGTCGTCGCCGGGACGTTCCGGGAGTGGTGCACCCGTCGCGACGGCGTCACGTGGGTCGGGCACGCGCTCGGACCGCACCGCGGCAGGTCGTCGTCCGGGGAGACCGTCGCCGACGCCACGTCCGACGGCCGTAGGGCGACCGTGTGCGCCGGCCCGGGTGACGCTCCGGTCGTGTGGGCGACCTGGCCGCCGCGCCACACCTGAGCCGCGCGCTCGCTACGGTGCGACCGGACACCCCCGACGAAAGGGACACCGATGGTCGCGCAGGCCGAACGCGAACTGGTCCAGCAGCAGTTCGAGGACCTCCGCAGCACCTGCACCGCCGGCAGCGGGATCCTGCTGCCCGGCGAGGAGGTCGTCAGCTACTACCCGCCCGAGATGGAGGCCCGGGCCGAGGAGTTCGGCCTGGCCGGTACGAACGTCGACGGCACGCAGTGGCAGGTCGGCGACTGCGACGTCCGCTTCCCGCTGCACTCGATCTCGAAGGTCTTCACCTACGGGCTCGCGCTGGAGGACAACGGCCTGGCCGAGACGCTGCGCCGGGTCGGGGTCGAGCCGTCGGGGGACCCGTTCAACTCCATCTCCTTCGACGAGACGCACCACCGCCCGTTCAACCCGATGATCAACGCGGGGGCGCTGGTCGCGGCGAACATGGTCAAGGGGGCCACCAAGGAGGAGCGCGCCGAGCGGCTCCTGGAGTGCAACCGGGTCTACACCGGCAACCCGTCGCTGGAGATCGACCGCGCGGTCCTCGACGAGCAGCTGGTCTCCAACGACCGCAACCTCGGGCTCAGCTACCTCATGCGGAGCCTGGGCATGCTGCACGGCGACATCGACGACACCCTCTACGTCTACCTCGCCGCCTGCTCGATCACGGTCACCGCACCGGAGCTGTCGACGATGGGCGCCACGCTGGCCCACGGCGGGGTCAACCCGCTGACCGGGGAACGGGCGCTGCCCCGCGAGCACCTGCGCACGGTGATCAGTGTGATGAGCATGTGCGGGATGTACGACGCCGCAGGCGAGTGGGCGCACGACGTCGGCATCCCGGCCAAGAGCGGGGTGTCCGGCGGGATCATGGGGGTGCTGCCGAGCTGGTTCGGGCTGGGGGTGTACTCCCCCGGCCTGGACCGGCACGGGAACTCGGTGCGCGGCGTCGCGGTCTGCCGGGAGCTGTCGTCACGGTTCGGGCTGCACGTGTTCGCCGATCCGGAGGAATCGCGGTTCGGTCGGATCGCCCAGCCCGACTGAGCCGTACCCCGGGGTGGGTGTCCACCCACCGCGGGGCCGCGGTCAGAGCGAGGCGATCAGGCGGTCCACCCGCTCGTCGACGGCACGGAACGGGTCCTTGCACAGCACGGTGCGCTGGGCCTGGTCGTTCAGCTTCAGGTGCACCCAGTCGACGGTGAAGTCCCGCCCGGCGGCCTGCGCGGCGGCGATGAAGTCCCCGCGCAGCTTCGCCCGGGTCGTCTGCGGCGGGGTGTCCTTGGCGGCCTCGATCTCGCCGTCGTCGGTGACCCGGTCGACCAGCGCCTTGCGCTGCAGCATGTCGAACAGGCCGCGACCACGGCGGACGTCGTGGTAGGCCAGGTCCAGCTGGGCGACGCGGGCGCTGGACAGCTCCAGGTCGTGCTTGGCCCGGTAGCGCTCCACCAGCCGGTGCTTGATCGCCCAGTCGATCTCCCGGTCGATCTTCGACAGGTCCTGGGACTCGACGGCGTCGAGGGTGCGGCCCCACAGCTCGACGACGCGCGCCATCGCCGGGTCCGGGTGCCCGGTCGCCTCCAGGTACTCCACGGCGCGGGCGTGGTACTCGCGCTGGATGTCCAGCGCGGAGGCCTCCCGGCCGCCGGCCATCCGCACCGGGCGGCGCCCGGTGAGGTCGTGGCTGATCTCGCGGATCGCGCGGATCGGGTTGTCCAGGGTGAAGTCCCGGAACTGGACGCCGGCCTCGATCATCTCCAGCACCAGGGTGGCCGACCCGACCTTGAGCAGGGTCGTCACCTCGGACATGTTCGAGTCGCCGACGATCACGTGCAGCCGCCGGTAGCGCTCGGCGTCGGCGTGCGGCTCGTCGCGGGTGTTGATGATCGGCCGGGACCGGGTCGTCGCCGAGGAGACGCCCTCCCAGATGTGCTCGGCCCGCTGGGACAGGCAGTACACCGCTCCGCGCGGGGTCTGCAGGACCTTCCCGGCACCGCAGATGAGCTGGCGGGTGACCAGGAACGGCAGGAGCACGTCGGCGATCCGGGAGAACTCGCCCTGCCGCGCGACGAGGTAGTTCTCGTGGCAGCCGTAGGAGTTCCCCGCGGAGTCGGTGTTGTTCTTGAACAGGTAGATGTCCCCGCCGATGCCCTCGTCGACCAGGCGCCGCTCGGCGTCGACGAGCAGGTCCTCGAGGATCCGTTCACCGGCCTTGTCGTGCGACACGAGCTGGGTCAGCGAGTCGCACTCCGCGGTGGCGTACTCGGGGTGCGACCCGACGTCGAGGTAGAGACGGGCACCGTTGCGGAGGAAGACGTTGGAGGACCGGCCCCACGACACCACCCGGCGGAAGAGGTAGCGCGCCACCTCGTCCGGGGACAGTCGGCGCTGTCCGTGGAAGGTGCACGTGACACCGAACTCCGTCTCGACCCCGAAGATCCGACGCTGCATGCCGTTCAGGGTAGGCGCCCGACCCCCTCTACTGTCACGACTGTGAGTGGATGGTTCGAACGCGTCGCCCGCAGGTCCCGTCGTCTGGACCGCGGGGTGGACTCGGTCTCCCGGGCCGACCGGGCGGTGACCGAGTTCATCGCGAGCCGTCCGCCGAGCCGGGTGGACACCTCGCTGCGGCGGCTCACCCGCACCGCCGACCACAGCGTGCTGTGGTTCACCATCGCGGCGCTGATGGCGGTGCGCCGCGGCGCCGGGCGCAAGGCGGCGATGCGCGGGATCGCGTCCATCGCGCTGACCAGCCTCACCGCGAACGCCCTGCTCAAGCCGTTGCTGCCGCGCCGGCGGCCGGCCGCGGCGGAGCTGCCCGTCTACCGGACGGTGGCCGACCCCCCGTCGTCGTCGTCGTTCCCGTCGGGGCACGCCGCCTCGGCCGCGGCCTTCGCGACCGCGGTGGTGATGGAGAACCGCCGGGCCGCACCGGTCGTGGTGCCGCTGGCGGCGCTGGTCGGCTGGTCCCGGGTGCACGTGGGCGTGCACTGGACCTCCGACGTGCTCGTCGGGGCGGCGATCGGCACCGGCGTGGCGAAGCTGACGAACCGCTGGTGGCCGGTGCGTCCCAGCGACGAGGCCCGCGCCCGCCCGATCGACACCGTCCCGGTCCTGCCGCAGGGCGAGGGCCTGGTCATCGTGTCGAACCCGTTCTCCGGGCCACCCGACCAGGACGTGTCCGAGGAGGTCCGCGAGCGGCTGCCCGCCGCGCACCACCTCGTCGTCGGTGACGGGGTGAAGGTCGAGGACATGCTGACCGAAGCGCTCGAGGAGCGCGGGAACTGGGTGCGCGCGGTGGGCGTCGCGGGCGGAGACGGCACCGTCGCGACCGCCGCCGCGGTCGCGGACCGGCACGGGCTGCCGCTGGTCGTGGTGCCGGGCGGGACCCTGAACCACTTCGCCCGCGACGTCGGTGTCTACGACACCCAGGAGGCCGTCGACGCCACCCAGGCCGGCGAGGCCGTCGCGGTCGACCTGGCTCTGGTCGAGGCCCATCCGGGCCGCCTGGACGACCCCGAGGACGTCTCGGTCACCCGCACCCGCTACTTCATCAACACCGCGTCGATCGGCTCCTACCCGGAGCTGGTGCGGCTGCGCGAGCAGTGGCAGCCGCGCTACGGCAAGTGGCCGGCGTTCGCCGCGGCACTGATCACGGTGCTGCAGCGCTCGGAGAAGATCTCGGTCCGGCTCGGGGACCGCTGGTACAAGGTCTGGTTCCTGTTCGTGGGCAACGGCCCGTACCACCCGCGCGGCGCGGTGCCCGCCTGGCGTCCGACGCTGGACTCGGGCCTGCTCGACGTCCGCTGGCTGCGCGCCGACGTGCGGTTCTCCCGGCTGCGGGTCGTCCTCGCGCTGATCCTGGGGGCCCTGGGGCACAGCCGGGTCTACCACCAGCGGGAGGTGCCCAGCCTCGACGTCGAGCTGCTGGAGCCGAGCATGCTGGCCACCGACGGCGAGGTCGTCGAGGAGGCCGGGCGCTACACCTTCCGGGTCGCCGAGAAGCCGATCCCGGTCTACCGCCGCGACGAGGACCGCTGGACCGGGCGGGACCGCCCGTTCCAGGGATGAGCGGCGTGCCGACGGGAGGCACCGTGCTGCTGCGGTCGGTGCGGCCGCTGGGGCCCGGCTGCGACGGCCTGGGCGACCCCGTCGACGTGCTCCTGGACGGGGGCCGGGTGCGCGCCGTGGGCGCCGGGCTCGACCCGGGCGGCGCCGAGG
>NZ_WWFY01000886.1:0-2682 GCF_009864975.1 Pseudonocardia sp. SID8383 | reverse complement strand
CGCGGACGGCTGCTACGTGCAGCGGCGCCCGACCCCGGACGTCGTCGGCGGCCCGCTCCCCGACGACGCCGTCGTGCACGCCGGCCCGGCCGACGCCGCGTACCTGGTCCGCGAGCTGGACCGGCTCGCCGACGAGGCGCAGCGCCGTCGCGCGCCGGTCGGGACGCACCGGGCCTGGTGAGAGGTGGCCGGAACTCGCTCACCGGGTGAGCGGATTCCGCAGGGGAGGTGTCCCTGCCGCACGCCGAGATGCAGCTCAGCGGGCCGTGGAGATCGACGATTCCCGCTGTGGTGCATCTCGGCGACGCCCCCGCGCACCGGGCCGGGCCCGACCGGCGCGCGCAGTGAAGCGACGAGCGGGGGCGCGGTCAGCGCAGGACGACGGTCCCCCGCGGCACCTGCCCCGCCGACGCCGGCGGCACGGTGTCGGGCACCTCCACCCGGACGGGCAGCGACCCGGGGACGACGCGGTCGTCGGCGTCGCGGTACTCGAGGTCGCCGTCGGGCCCCAGCTCGGTGACGTAGCCGTGTGTGGCGAGCTGGGCGTCGTCGAGCTCGGTCAACGGTTCGGCCCGCACCGCGGACACGGCGTACTCCGGCCAGTCGACGCCGGGGTAGGCGTCGTGCAGGTCGGCGAGCAGCCCGACGAAGACCTGCTGCCAGCGCAGCGGCATCGACTGGGCCAGTGACCGCGGCACGACGAGGTGGTCCGGGCAGGCACCGGGCGCCGCGGAGTCGAGATAGTCCGAGAGCGGGGAGCGCATGCCTCTCATGATGGCGCCTCGACCCCGCTCAGGCGGGGTTCGGCGTGGTCCCCGGCCGGGTGGCGAGCGGGACGAGATCGCCGAACTCCCACGACACCGGCTGCACGCGGACGGGGAAGTTGCGGTTCGGTGCCTCGACCATCCTGCCGTCGCCCAGGTACATCATCACGTGGTAGATCGTGGTCGGGTCCGAGGTGTCGTGGGCGTAGAAGAGGAAGTCGCCCGGCTGCATGTCCCGGACCGGCAGGTGGCCGCCGGAGTTGTACTGGTCGCGCGACACCCGCGGGATCGTGACGCCGGCCGCCCGGTACGACGCCTGCAGCAGGCTGGAGCAGTCCCAGGAGTCCGGTCCGGTCGCGCCCCACACGTAGGGCTTGCCGAGCTCGCCGAGCGCGAAGCCGATCGCGGCCCCGGCGACACCCGGGGGCAGCGCGCCGGTCGTGCCGGGGGCACAGCCCGTCGGGTTGGCGACATCGCCGATGTTCTCGACCAGCGACGCGGCCAGGCCCTCCCACTTGGCGTAGGCGTCGGGGAAGGCCGAGCGCTGCACGGTCTGCGCGGCCTTGGTGACCGGCATCGAGTCCCAGCCCGGCACCTCCATCAGCCGTTCGTAGAAGATCCGGCTGCTGTAGGCGGGGTCGGTGACCTGGGCGGGGGTGCCCCACCCCTGCGACGGCCGCTGCTGGAACAGCCCGAGCGAGTCCCGGTCCCCGTAGTCGATGTTGCGGAGCGTCGACTCCTGCATCGCGGTGGCCAGCGCGATCAGCCACGCCTTCGGCGGGAGCTGCATGTCCTTGGCGACCGAGATGATCGCGGCGGCGTTCTGCCTCTGCTCGTCGGACAGCGTCTCGAAGGTGGCTCCCCCGCCGCCACGGCCGACCGTCGCGGTCGAGATCCCGGTGTCGCACCAGGCCGCGTTCGACCGGCCGCCCCCGAGGTTGGGGCTGAACGCGAGGAAGCCGACGGTCAGGAACAGCACCAGCGCCATCCCGATCGCGAGGAACGGCAGCAGCAGCCGCAGCGGCCGCAGCGCACGCGTCAGCGGGGTGCTCATGCCCGGTCGTAGCGGGACACCTTCCAGCCCGCCTCGGTGTCGACGACCAGGATCCGCAGGGTCAGCGTGTCGGTCGGCACGGTGACCTCGATGCTCTTCGGCGCGACCCGGGTCGGGGTCGCGGGCCCGGTGACCCGGGAGGCGGGCACGTTCGACGGGTCGACGCCCGCGAGCACGCCGAGGAACTCGTCGGTCGTGTACGGCCGCAGCCCGGCGACCCACTGCTGGGAGGTCATCCCGTCGGGGTGGTTCACCCAGGCCGCCGCCCACACGCGCGCCGTCTCCAGCGCCTGCCGTGGGGCCTGCGACACCGGCAGTGCCTCGGGCGTCAGCTCGGGCACCGGCGGCAGCAGCGTCGGGGTGGGCGTCGCGGAGACGCCGGACGACCCGCTGTCCCACCGGTTGCCGCCGGAGCCGCCCCCGGCGATCAGGCCGCCGGACGCCGCCCCGCCGGAACCGCCGAGCGAGACCAGTCCGAACACGAGCCCGCCCAGGACCACCACCGTCACGGCGAGCCGGGCGGGGGAGCGCAGCGGCCACTGCCACACCGCGCGGTAGGCGCCGGCGCGGCCGCGGGAGGACCTAATCGGCACGGTCGCCGCCGGTGCGGGCCGCCCGCGGGCGGTAGATCTTGTAGACGGGCACGCCGTCGACGAGCTCCGGGGTCACCGGGGTCGGATCGCCGGGGCGGCGGGGCCCCGCGTCGTCGCGGCGGTAGATGGAGCGGTCGTCGACCTCGCCGGGGTCGACCCGCGTACCGAACCCGGTGTCGGGCCGCCCGGTCGCCCCGACCGGCAGCGCCCCGCGGCGCGGCTCGGCGATCCGGGCCGCCTGGGGCGAGGACACGTCCGGTGCCGCGCGACG
>NZ_WWFY01000885.1:0-3878 GCF_009864975.1 Pseudonocardia sp. SID8383 | reverse complement strand
CACCACCAGCGCGACGACCGGGGCGGCCAGGTCGGTCGCGGTGGGCACCGGACCCGTCAGCACCGCGGCCACCGCGAGCAGCCCCAGCGCGGCGACGACCGCGGTCCCCACCGCGGGCCGTCGGCGCGCCGCGAGCCCGGCCAGTGCGCCGAGCAGCACCAGCAGCACGCCGATCCCGGCGAGCAGGACCGGCTTGTCGGCCGTCCCGAACGCGGACTTGGCGAACTCCACGACCGGCTGCGGCGAGAGCCGCACCACCGCGTCGCCGACGGCCACGAAGGGCGACGACGCCGGTGCCACCAGGGCCGCCACGAGATGCCCCGATGCCACTGCCGCGGCGATCGCCAGCAGTTCCACCAGGATCGCCACGGAACGCGACGGAGGGGCCAGGGGCCCGTTTCCCTCGGTCCGGTTCTCGGTCAGCACAACCTTTCTTCGGAACCGGCGGCGGAAACGGTTCGACCGGGTTCCGACGATTCCGCCGCGGAACGGGTCAGGCCAGGCCGAGCGAGTCCGGCTGCACCGGGATCGGGGCGTCGGCGCCGAGCCCCTTCTGCGCCGCCGCGGTCCGGACGGCCTCGATCACCAGCGGCAGCGCGGCCCGTCGTGCGGTGGTGGTGCGGTAGGCCAGTGACACCGTGCGGGTCAGGGCGTCGCCGAGCGCGACGATGTCGACCCCCGGCGGGCGCAGCGCCAGGCCCAGGTCGGTCACCAGGGTGACGCCGAGCCCGGCCGCGACCATCGCCATCGCGGTGGCCTGCTCCTCGACCTCGTGGTCGATCCGCGGCTCGAATCCCGCGCTCTGGCAGGCCAGCCGGGCCGCCTGCCCGAAGTGCGACCGGGCGGGCGACACGATCCACGGGTGCTCGGCCAGCTCCGACAGCATCACGCTCGCGGCCGGCACGGCCCCGGCGGGCACCGCCGCGTAGACCCGCTCGACGGCGATGACCGCCCGCTCCAGGCCCTTGTCCCACGTCATCGGGTAGTTCGAGTAGTCGATGACGAACGACAGGTCGAGCTCGCCGTCGCGCACCGCGGCCGCGGTCTCCTCCGGGGCGAGTTCGCGGGTGCGGACCTCGACACCGGGGTGGGTACGGGCCAGCGCGGTCAGCGCGTCGGGCAGCAGGCCCGAGGCGACCGAGGCCCACACCCCGGCGGTGAGCTTGGCCGCAACGGTCTCGCCCGCCCCCTCCAGGGCCTGGGTGGCGCGCTCGACCGAGGCGAGGATCTCCTCGGCGTGCTCGGCCAGCAGGACCCCGAGGTCGGTGAGCTGGACCCGGCGACCTCTCCGTTCGAACAGGCGGGTCCCGACGTCGCGCTCGAGCTGCGCGAGCTGCTGGGACACCGCCGACGCCGTGTAGTGCAGCGCGGTCGCCGCCGCCGTGATGGTTCCCCGCCGGTGCAGCTCGCGCAGCATCCGCAGCCGAGACAGGGACAGCTCCATGTCGCTGAGCCTATTGCGCTGTGCAGGAACGGTGAACAGCGCCGTGAATGATCCGTAAATGGACGCGGGGCCGGGTGCGACCCCAACCTGGGGCCACCGGTCGGGAACGACGGCGGCCGGGGGACGACGAGGTCCGCGATGTCGACGAGACCGGAACGGCCCCTGGCGGCGACGACCGGTGCAGCACGAGCAGGAGGTGGGTCGCCATGACGACGATGCAGAACCCGGCCGGGAGCACCCCGCAGACGGCGGCCACGGCCGCCCCGTACGTCGCCGGCGCCCCGGCGCCCACCGTCGCTCCGGTCGTCCGCCGCCCCGAGCCGTACATGCGCCTGCAGTGGAACGACGCCGTGACCGGCGCCGTCGGCTACCTGGTCGTGCACACCCTGCGGGCGGGCCTCGCCACCGGCGGCACCCGGATGCGGGCCGGCTGCACGTTGTCCGAGGTCGAGGACCTCGCACGCGGCATGGCCAACAAGACCGCCACCTTCGACCTGCCGATCGGCGGGGCCAAGGGCGGCATCGACTTCGACCCGAAGGACCCGCGCGCCGTCGAGGTGCTCGAGCGGTTCTGCGAGGCCATGCGCCCCTGGATCGACGCGCACTGGGTGACCGCGGAGGACCTCGGCGTCCCGCAGCACCTGATCGACGAGGTCTTCGAGAAGATCGGCCTCGGCCAGAGCTACCACGCCGCGATCAGCCGTGCCGCCGACCCGGCCGCCACCCTGGAGCGGGTGCGCACCGGGCTGACCGCCGAGGTCGACGGCGGGTTCGAGCTGGGCGACGTGATCGGCGGCTACGGAGTCGCGCACGCCTGCCTGGCCTCCGCGGTGTCCTGGGGCCAGATCCCGGCCGACACCACGGTCGCGATCCAGGGCGTCGGCACGATGGGCGGTGCGGCCGCCTACTACCTGTACGAGGCCGGGATGAAGGTCACCACGCTGGCCGACGCCGCGGGCACCCTGCACTGTGCCGACGGCCTCGACGTGCCCGCGCTGCTGGACCTGCGCGACGGCTTCGGCGAGATCGACCGCACCCGGCTGCCCGCCGGTGTCGAGCAGCTCCCGCGCACCGCGATCCTCTCCGCCGAGGTCGACATCCTGGTGCCGGCCGCGATCTCCTACGCGATCACCCCGGACAACTCCTACGACGTCCGCGCCCGCGTGGTCGTCGAGGCCGCGAACGCCGCGACCACCCCGGAGGCCGAGGCCATGCTCGCCGCCCGCGGCGTGCCGGTGCTGCCGGACTTCGTCGCCAACGCCGGTGCGGTCGCCTGGGCCTGGTGGCTGCTGCTCGGTGAGGTCGACGACGACCCGCAGAACTCCTTCGACCGGCTGCGCACCGTGATGCACGCCAAGGTCGCGCAGCTGCTGGCCGCGTGGTCCGAGGACGGCGTCACCCCGCGCGAGACCGGGCACCGCTGGGCCGACGACCCCGCCCCGACCACCGGGCCGGTCGTCATCCCCTGACCCGCTCCACCCGCGGCGCCCCGTGACGTCGCGCGGCACCCCGTGCACCGGGGGCCGCGCGCCGGGACGGGGAGCCGCGGCGTGCCCGTCAGCCGGCGAGGGCGGCGATGCGGGCGGCGAAGGCGCCCAGGTCGTCGAGACCGCCGTCGCGGATGCTGCGGGCGAGCAGGTCGTCGTCGACCTCGGCGTAGAGGTGCACGATGAGGTTGCGCGCTCCGGCGAGCGCCACCATCCGGCCGGCGAGCCCGTCGTCGAGCACACCCACCTCGGCGAGCACGCGGAAGGCGTCGCCGTAGTCCCGCGGGGTCCGGTGGCCGTCGGCGGCGATGACGTGGTTGGCCAGGTCGATGCAGATCTGCGCGGCCGTCTGCACCAGGTGACGACGACGGAACGGGTCGGGGGCGTCCTCGGCGAGCAGGTCCCGGTAGCGCTCCAGCATCACCAGCAACCGGCGCACGCGATCGGCGTCGACCATCAGCGCAGCCCCTCCCGCGCGACACGGGCGAGGAAGGAACGGGTCATCTCCTCCAGGACGGGGCGGAACTCGATCCAGCGCATCCGGGCGTCCACCTCGAACCGGACCCGTGCGACCTCGTCGGCGCTGAACAACAGCCGGCCGGACTCCGCGACCCGGCCGCGCAGCTCGAGGCCCGCCCGCCCGAGGTCGACGACGTCCACCCCGGTCCCGAGCCGGGCGGCCAGGTCGGCGGCGAGCAGCTCGGTGGCGACGGGAGCCGGCTCACCGGCGAACAGCACCGCCACGTCGTGGTCGCTGTCCGGCCGCGCGGTCCCGGTGGCGCGCGACCCGAACAGGTAGGCCACCGCGACGTCGTGCGCGGTGAACACCGGGCCGAGATCGGGATCCACGACGGTCATCGTGGCACACCCCCGCGCCCCGACGTGGGCATCGACCCGGACCGGCCCGGCCCGACGGCGCGGCGGGACCGCGGCCGGGGCGCGCCGCG
>NZ_WWFY01000090.1:0-1692 GCF_009864975.1 Pseudonocardia sp. SID8383 | reverse complement strand
CCGAGCCCGCCGAGGAGGACGACCCCGAGGACCGCACGCCGGTCGGCGCCGCGGGCTGACCCGGTGGCCACGCCAGGTCGCGGAGGTCCCGGACCGCGCGCGGTGCGGCCTCGACGGCCGCATGCCGGTGCGGCCCGGGTACCCCGGGCCGGCGGATGACCTGGAAGTGCCCGGTGCGGCGGACCCGCCGGGACAGCGCGACGCGGTGCCGGGGCGGGGCGACCAGGCGGCGGTACACCCGCTGCAGCCCGGCCCCGCCCGCGAGCGCGACCGGCAGCGCCACGACCACGTGCCACCACGACGTCGCCCAGAAGTGCACGGTCGCGACGAACAGTGCGGTCCAGCCGAGCGCGGCCGTCCGGAGCAGCGTCAGCCGCAGGCGCAGTGGCCGGTCGCGGCAGCCGCGTCGCAGCACCGGGGCGGTGCGCGTGAGCACCCACAGCCAGTACAGCGCGAGCAGGGTGAGCGCGAGGTAGCCGGTGACCCGGCGGAGGTCCATGTGGCCCCCCTCGCCGCCGATCCACGCGGTGTTACGGCTCACACACGCAGGGTCGGTATGGGACCCGGTGTCCGGTACCGCCTGCGCCGTGCGAGTGATCATCCGCGTGACTGATGAGCAACGCTAACCGTCTGCTCCAAGCGTGATCGTCATGCGCACAGCCGACGATCAGTGGGACATCACCAGCAGCGTGGGCGCCACCGCCCTGGCCGTCGCCGCGGGGCGGGCGCTGGAGACCCGCCGCGCCGACCGGCTGGTCGACGACCCGTACGCCCAGCGGTTCGTCGACGCGGCCGGGACGCTGTCGGCGGTGCCGCGGGACCCGGGCGACGCCGCCGACCCGTGGGTCGTGCAGGCCGGCTACCAGGGCGTGCGCTCCCGGTTCTTCGACGAGGCCCTGACCGGCGCAAGGACGACCCAGGTCGTGCTGCTCGCCGCGGGCCTCGACGCGCGGGCCCTGCGCCTGCCGTGGCCCGCCGGGACCACGGTGTTCGAGATCGACCAGCAGAAGGTGCTGGACTTCAAGGACGGGGTCGTCGCCGAAGCGGGGATCACGCCGACCGCGCGCCGGGTCACCGTGCCGGTCGACCTGCGCCACGACTGGCCCGCCGCGCTCACCGCAGCCGGCTTCGCCCCGGACCGGCCGACCGCCTGGCTGGCCGAAGGCCTGCTGCCCTACCTGCCCGCCGACGCCGAGCAACTCCTCTTCGAGCGGGTGCACGCGCTGTCGGTGCCGGGCAGCCGGATCGCCGTCGAGCACTTCGGCGACCAGGTGGAGCGGATCGCGGACGATCCGTCGTTCCGCGAGGCGGCCCAGGAGATGCTGCACACCACCGACGTCCGCGAGCTGTTCTTCGCCGAGCCCCGGGCCGAGTCCTGCGACGACTGGCTGCGCCGCCACGGTTGGACGGTCACCGCCCGCCCGGTCCGCGAGGTCGCCGCGGGCTACGGGCGGCCGCTGCACGACACGGTCACCGACACCCTCGGCTCGGCGACGCTGCTGTGGGCCGACCGGCCCTGAACGGCGGGCTCAGCGGGCGGCACGGGCGTCGACCAGCAGGGCCATGTGCAGCGCGGTCCGCACCTCGGGGTCGGTGAGGTCGAGGCCCAGCAGGCCGGAGAGGCGGCGCAGCCGGGCGTAGGCGGCGGGGCGGCCCACCCCGAGCCTGCGGGCGACGTCGGCGACGACCCCG
>NZ_WWFY01000884.1:0-4321 GCF_009864975.1 Pseudonocardia sp. SID8383 | reverse complement strand
TGGGGGCAGGCGGTGTCGCGGCTGGCGTCGTCGTGGTGGTCCTCCGGGGTGGGGCTGCGGTCCGGGTGGCCGCCGCCGCAGCGCTGGGCGCCCGGCACGGCCGGGCCGCCGCACGAGGTACTGCCGGACCCGCAGCCGTGGGACCCGGACCTGTCCGAGTGGGCTGTGCCGCGTGCCGCGCTCGGGACGGTCCTGCGCGAGCTGGGGGCCGCCGTCGCCGCGCGGGGGCGGGAGCTGCGTCCCGTGCGGGTGCGCACCGGACGGGCCGAGACCGGTCTGCTGCACCCGGCGTCCGGTCGGGACACCGCCTACCTGCGGCTGCGGACCCGCGGACCGGCGGAGGAGCCGGTCCGCCGGCTCGCGGGCGCGGTCTGCGAGGACGCCGACGGGCGGCCTTGCTGGACCACCCGGCACGCCTGGGGGCCGGACGAGCTCGCCGTCGCCTACCCGGGGTGGGAGGCGTTCCGCGCCGTCCGCGATCGGTTCGACCCCGACCGCCGCTTCACCGACCCGCACCTCGCGGCCGTACTCGGCCGCTGACGGGCGCGGGACCGCTCAGACCTGCCCGCGCAGCCGCGCCGAGATCGACCGCACCGCGGCGAGTGACGCCCGGCGGTCGGCCCGGGTCGGCTCACCGGCGTCGATGACCTGCTCGCCGCCCACCCACACGTCGTGGACCAGGCGGGAGCCGCCTGCCCACACCAGGTTCGACACGAGCTGCGCGTCGTCCGACGGCGCGACGAACGCGGAGTCGTCGGTGTCGACGTGCACCACGTCCGCCCGCCGCCCGGCCTCCAGCGCGCCGAGGTCGTCGCGGCCGATCGCGTGCGCGGCGTCCGCGGTGCCCATGAGCAGCACGTCGGCGGCGGTGAGGGCGGCGGCGTCGTCGGCCCCGACCCGTGCCATCAGCCCGGCGAGCCGCGCCTGGTGCCAGAGGTCCAGGTCGTCGCAGGAGGCGGGACCGTCGGTGCCCAGACCCACCCGGACCCCGGCCCGGCGCAGGTCCAGCAGCCGGGCGGTGCCCGCCGCGAGCTTCGCGTTCGAGCCGGGACAGTGCGCGACGGCGACGCCGTGCCGGGCGTAGACGGCGATGTCGTCGTCGGACAGGTGGACCGAGTGCGCGGCCAGCACCCGCCCGCCGAGCGCGCCGCCCGCGTCGAGCATCGCCGGGACGGAGCCGTGGGCCTCGCGCACGTGGGCGTCCTCGCCGCGGGACTCCGCGACGTGGGTGTGCACCAGCGCGCCGCGCTCGCGGGCGGCCGCGGCGACCGACTCCAGCGCACCCGACGGCAGCGTGTAGGCCGAGTGCGGGCCGTAGCCCAGCTCGATCCGGCCGTCGTCGTCGGGGGCCAGGCCATGGGCGTCGATCCGGGCGGAGACGTCGTCGCGCATCTGCTCCCAGGTCCCGAGCCGGTCCCAGCCGGGCGCGGCGATGATCCCCGGGGTGAGCACGGCCCGCGAGCCCGCGGTGCGGACGGCGTCGGCCAGGGCGTCGGTGAAGAAGTACATCTCGACGCTGGTGGTGCAGCCGGTCCGCAGCAGGTCCAGGCAGCCCGCGAGCATCCCGGCGTGGACGTCCTGTTCGGTCAGCAGGCCCTCCGCGGGCCACATGACCTCGGTCAGCCACGGCATCAGCGGCAGGTCGCCGCCCATCCCGCGCAGCAGCGACATGGGGGTGTGGCAGTGCGTGTTGACCATGCCGGGCATGAGCAGCCCGGGCAGCGGCCGCACCACGGCGTCGGTCGCCGGCGCGTCGGAGGCCGTGCCGAAGAACGCGATCCGGCCGGTGTCGTCGACGTCGAGGACCGCGTCACGCACGACCGGGAAGCCGGGCGTGCAGGGCAGCGCGACCGGGGCGGTGAGCCGCTGGAGGACCGCCATGTCAGCGGCGGTCGAGCAGCGAGCGCAGCGACCGGAACGGCGGCAGCCAGGCGCCCTCGTCGGGCAGGGTCTCCAGCGAGACGCGCGGCAGCGGCTCGCGGAACACGCCGTCGATGTCCTCGAGGTCGAGGAACGACAGCGTCTCCGAGGCCAGCGCGAACCCGGCGTACTCGCGGAAGCCGATCACCGTGACGTCGGTTCCGACCTCGATGAGCTTCTCCAGCGGCTCCCGGAACGCCCGCCCGTCCCCCGAGGCGACGACGACGTGGCGCAGCCTGCCCTCGGCCGAGCGCATGCCGATGTGGGCGAGCATGTCGTCGTCGACGTCGGAGTCCTCGCTGGTCTTCGGCTTGGCGAAGACGGCGAAACCCACGTTGCGCAGGGCCTCGACCCAGGGCCGGACGATATCGATGCTGCCCGGGGCGACGTTGGTGAACACACACGCCTCGGCCTCGGCCTCGGGGCCGGCGAGGTCGAGCAGCCAGCGGCCGACGGCGTCGAACCGCGGACGGTAGGCCGAGGTGGGGCGGGCGCCGAGCAGCGAACCGAGGCTCATGTCCATGTTGGGCGCGTCCCACACCAGCAGCACGCGCTCCTGCGGGCCCGTCGGAACGCCGCGTCCGTGTTGCCCCGTCCCGCTGCTCATGCCGGGGAGCCTAGCCGCCGTCGCCCCGCCCGCCCGGCCCGGCGCCCACGCGGGTGAGACTGTCCCCATGGAGAACCCACCGACCGGGCCGGAGCAGCTCGCCACCCGGACCGCCGAGATCATGCGCGACGGCGACCGGGCGAGCCGTGCGGCGGGGGTCGACGTCGTCGCGGTCACCCCCGGACGGGCGACGGCGACCATGACCGTCCGTCCCGACCAGGTCAACGGGCACGGGGTCTGCCACGGCGGCTACCTGTTCCTGTTCGCCGACACCGCGATGGCCTACGCCAGCAACTCCCACGGCGTCTCCGCCCTGGCCAGCGGCGCGGACATCGCGTTCCTGCGCCCGGCGCACGAGGGCGACGTCCTCACCGCCGAGGCGGTCGAGCGGGCCGCGAGCGGCCGGTCCGGGCTCTACGACGTCACCGTCCGCGCCGACGACGGGACGGTCGTCGCCGAGTTCCGGGGCCGCACCCGGCAGGTGCCGGGCCTGAGCCCGGTCACCGCCCGGCCCTGAACGGCCCTCAGCCCTGGTCGTCGCGGGGCCGCAGCCCGTGCGGCTCCAGGAACGCCGGCCGCAGATCCGGGTCGGGCTCGTCGTAGTAGCGGTGGAAGACCGGGGTCTGCGAGCCCGACATCGGCGGCACGATCCAGCTCCAGTCGGCCGGGCAGCGCCGTCCCGCGGCCTCCTCCTTCGCCAGGAAGGTCATGAACCGCTCGGCCTCGCTGTGGTGGTCGGCCATGGTGACGCCGTCGGCGTCGAAGGAGTAGGTGACCGCGCGGACCAGCTCGACCATCGCCCGGTCCCGCCACATCGTGCGCACCGACCGGGTGTCGAGCCCGAGCCGTTTCGCGATCTCGGGCAGCAGGTCGTAGCGGTCGGTGTCGGCGAGGTTGCGGGCGCCGACCTCGGTGTCGAGGTACCAGCCGTTGAACGGGGCGGCCGGGTACACGACCCCGCCGATCTCCAGCGGCATGTTGCTGATGGCGGGCACCGAGTGCCAGCGCAGCCCGAGCCGGGCGAACCAGGGGTGCTCGGGGTGGCGCAGCGGGACCTCGTGCACGGCGTCCGGCGGGACGTCGAACAGCCGGGACCGCCCGTCCGGGCCGGTGATCAGCAGCGGCAGCACGTCGAACCGGCCCGCCGGCTGCGGTCGCGGCCACCCCATCCCGACGACGTGGTCGGTGAAGTCGGCCTGCCCCGGGTCCCCGGTGACGGTGCCGTCGGGGTTGCGGTGCCCGGCGTAGCGGACGAGCTGGTCGTTACGGATCCGCGGGCCGGGACGCCCCGGGGCGTCCGGCGCGAACACCGTCATCGTCGAACGGATCTTCCCGCCGCGGGTGGCGGCGCGCAGGTGCCCGACGCTCTCCTGCGCGATGTCGGCCGGGTCGTTCAGGTGGCGCAGGTCGCGGACCTGCAGCGACTGCCAGTACAGGCGCCCGATGCAGCGCGCGGAGTTCCGCCAGGCCACCCGGGTGCCGAAGACCAGCTCGTGCGTGGTGTGGGTGTAGGTGCCGACCCGGTCGATCTCGGCGCGGACCTGGCGCAGCCGCTCCGGCAGCGGGACGCCCGGCTCGGTCTCGGCGTACACCTGGCGCAGGAACTCCTCGGCCACGGCCGGGTCGACGGGGGCGGGGTCCCGCTCGTCGGCGACGCCGGGGGGCGGCGGGTGTCCGCCGGAGCGTCCGTGCCCGGTGACCGGGCAGCCACCGGTGGCCTCTGCCGGGGGCGCGGTGCGGCTTCCGGCCGACGGCGCGCCACGGCCCTCCACCGGCCGTGCGGTGCGGTTCTCC
>NZ_WWFY01000883.1:0-4673 GCF_009864975.1 Pseudonocardia sp. SID8383 | reverse complement strand
TCACCGCGATCCGCTCGGCCTCGTCGACCGTGTCGGTGTCGAGGGCGAGGCGGCCGATCCGGGCCCGGACCCGGGTCGCGTCGCGCGGTCCGGAGAGCGCGGCGACGCCGTAGCGGACCGCGAGCCGCAGCCCGAGGGTCGCGGCGATCTCCCCGGACGGCGGGGCGAGCTGGGTCGCGGCGAGCGCCGCCGGGTCACGCCCGACGGCCAGGTTGGTGCCCACCACCGACCCCGCCGAGGTCCCGACGACGAGGTCGGCGTCGCGCAGGTCGACGCCGTCGGCGAGGAGCCCGGCCAGCAGCCCGTACATCCAGGCGATGCCGGTCAGCCCGCCGCCGCCCAGCACCAGCGCCCGTCGGTCGTCGGCCATGGGTCCTCCTCGTCGTCGCCCTGCACGATCACCACGGGCGAGGGGTCCGGTGCCGGATCCGGCACCGGCCCCCTCGCCGCCGGCGATCACCCTCGCAGGGAGCGGTAGGCGATCTGGGCCAGGTGCACCGGTTCCCGTTCCCCGGCCTGGCGGACCTGGGTGCGGCAGGAGTAGCCGTCGGCGAGCAGGTCCACGGTCTCGTCGGCGGCGCGCAGCGCGGGCAGCAGGGCCCGCTCGGCGCACGCCATCGACACGTCGTAGTGGCCGTCCTCGAACCCGAAGTTGCCGGCCAGGCCGCAGCAGCCGGAATCGAGCACGGTGGCGTCGACGCCGAGCGCGGCGAGCACCGCCCGGTCGGGCTCGGAGCCCAGCTCGGCGTGCTGGTGGCAGTGGATCTGCACCAGCGCGGCACCGTTCCCGGTCCCCGCGACGGCCGACAGCTCGTCGGCGTGCCGGGCCAGCAGCTCGGCGAAGGTCGACACCTGCCGCGCCAGCAGCGGCACCCGCGGGTCGTCGGGCAGCAGCTCCGCGGCGTCGCTGCGCAGCGCGGCGGTGCAGGACGGCTCCAGCCCGACGACCGGGATGCCGGCGTCGAGCGCCGGCCCGATCGCGCGCAGGCTGCGGGCCAGCACCCGGCGGGCCGCGGTGACCTGGCCGGTGGAGGTCCAGGTCAGCCCGCAGCACACGTTCTTCGGGGGCAGCTCGACCCGGTACCCGAGCCCGGTGAGGACCGCGACGGCGTCGGCCGCGATCTCCGGGTCGAAGTGGTCGGTGAAGGTGTCGGTCCACAGCAGCAGCGGGCCGCGGCTGCCGGGTGCGACGCCGAGGTCCGGCACCGTCGACATCGGCAGCCCGCGGGCGGCACGGGCGGTGTAGGTCTCCCGGGCGATCGGCGGGATGGCGCGACGGGCGTCGATCCCGCCCGCCTTCTTCGCGACCTTCGCCAGCAACGGCACCTGCGCGAGCCGGTTCACCCCGTCAACGGCGGCGGCCGGCAGCACCCCGACCGCGCGCAGCCAGCGCGGGAGCGCGCCCATCGAGTAGTGCGACCGCGGCCGCAGCTTCCGGTGGTAGCGGTTCGCGAGGAACTCGGTCTTGTACGAGGCCATGTCGACCCCGACCGGGCAGTCGGACTTGCAGCCCTTGCAGGACAGGCACAGGTCGAGGGACTCGGCGACCTCGTCGGACTGCCAGCCGTCGGTGATGATCTCGCCGTTCGCCATCTCGAACAGCAGCCGGGCGCGTCCGCGGGTGGAGTGCTTCTCCTCCTTGGTCACGTTCCAGCTGGGGCACATGACCCCCGATCCGGTGTCGACGGCGCACTTGCCGACGCCCAGGCAGCGGCGGGTGGCCCGGTGGAAGGAGCCGCGGTCGTGGCCGAAGGCCAGCTTCGGCTCGTCGGGCATGGTCGGCATGCCGAGCTGGACGCGCAGGTTCTCGTCCATCGTCGCCGGGCGCACGACGCGGCCGGGGTTCATCCGGTCGTCCGGGTCCCAGATCCCCTTGAAGTCCTCGAACGCGGTGATGATCTGCGGCGGGTACATCCGCGGGAGCAGCTCGGCGCGGGCCTGGCCGTCGCCGTGCTCACCGGACAGCGACCCGCCGTGTGCGACGACGAGGTCCGCGGCCGCGGTCATGAAGTCCCGGAAGTTCTGCACGCCGGGCTTGCTGAGCAGGTCGAAGTCGATCCGGACGTGCAGGCAGCCGTCGCCGAAGTGCCCGTAGTAGATGCCCTTGCGGCCGTGGTCCTCCAGGACCTTGTCGAACTCGCGCAGGTAGGCGCCGAAGCGCTCCGGCGGGACGGCGGCGTCCTCCCAGCCGGGCCAGGCCTCGCCGCCCTCGGGCGAGCGGGTCAGCAGGCCGGCGCCCTCCTCGCGGATCTTCCACAGCGCGGCCATCCGGGCCGGCTCGCCGACGACGACCGCACCGGTCGTGTACGCCCTCATGGCGTCGGCGACGGCCTGCGCGGCCGCCTCGGCCTCGGCGCGGGTGGCCCCGCCGGTCTCGACGTAGAGCCAGCCCTTGCCCTCGGGGAGCATCCGGCTCGTCGTCTCGTTCGGGCGCAGGGCGCGCAGCGAGGCGATCAGCCCGGCGTCCATGCCCTCGATCGTCAACGGCGAGTGCTCGCGGACGATCATCACGTTGTCCGCGGCGTGGTAGGCGTCGGGGAAGCCGAGCACGGCCAGCGCCCGTGCGGGCGGGGACTCGACGAGGTCGACGGTCGCGGACAGGATCGTCGCGCAGGTGCCCTCGGTGCCGACCAGCGCCTTGGCCAGGTTCACGTTGCCCGGGACGAGCTGGTCGAGGTTGTAGCCCGACACCCGCCGGGTCAGCTCGGGAACGTGCTTCTCGACGTCGTCGGCGACCCGCGCGCCCAGCGCACGCAGCGCGTCCGGGATCGCGCCGGTCTCGGTGCCGTCGCCGCCGAGCACGAGCCGCTCGCCGCGGTAGGTGAGGACCTCCAGCGATGCGACGTTGTCGACGGTCTTGCCCCAGGCCACCGAGTGCGAGCCGCAGGCGTTGTTGCCGATCATCCCGCCGATCGAGCAGCGGTTGTGCGTCGACGGGTCCGGGCCGAACGTCAGGCCGTGCGGCTTGCCGGCGTCGCGCACGGCGTCGCAGACGGCGCCGGGCTGCACGGTCGCGGTCCGGGCGTCGGGGTCCACGGACAGGATCGCGTCCATGTGCGTGCGGAAGTCCATCGCGACCGCGGTGTTGACGGCCTGGCCCGCGATGGAGGTGCGCGACCCGACCGGCAGCACCGGCACGTCGTGGGTGCGGCACACGGCGACGGCGGCCTCGACGTCGGCGGCGTCGCGCGGGGAGATCACGCCGATCGGGACGCCCCGGTAGTTCGAGGCGTCCGCCGACCACATCGCGCGGCTGCCCGCGTCGAACCGGACCTCACCGCCGATGGCGGCACGCAGGTCGTTCTCCAGGGCGCGGTACGCGGTGGTCGAACGCGATCCGCCTTCGCTCCTCGCGGTGGTGGGACGCGCGGCGCTGTCGGTGGTCACGGGGCTCCTCTCGGCGCAGACTCCGGCACCTGCGACGGCCCGGGGCTGGGAGATGACGCTACCCCGCGGTCCCCGGGCCCCTCCCGTCGACGGGAACGCGGTTGCGGTGATCCGGATCGCCGTCGGGATCGGGTGGGACCGCGCCGTCGCGTGGGGGTACGCGGTGTGCGTGCTGTCCGCGGTGTGGGACGCCGGCGGCGACACCGGGTGGCCCGGCCCGGGCCCCGCACCGGCCGCGGCCCGACGGCTGGCGCCGCTCGTCGCGGAGTGAGTCCTTAGGGTTCGGCCATGACCGTCTCCGAGACCTTCGACCCGGACGCCTGGACGCCGGTCGACGGGTTCGACTTCCGCGACATCACCTACCACCGTGCCCGCGCCACCGGCGCCGTGCGGATCGCGTTCGACCGTCCTGAGGTCCTCAACGCGTTCCGGCCGGGCACCGTCGACGAGCTCTACCGCGCCCTGGAGCACGCCCGGACCAGCGCCGACGTGGGCGCGGTGCTGCTGACCGGGAACGGCCCCTCCCCGAAGGACGGCAAGCGCGCCTTCTGCTCCGGCGGCGACCAGCGCATCCGTGGCCGCACCGGCTACCAGTACGCCTCCGGGGACACCGCGGAGACCGTCGAGCAGGGCCGGGCCGGGCGGCTGCACATCCTGGAGTGCCAGCGGCTGATCCGGTTCATGCCGAAGGTCGTCATCGCCGTGGTGAACGGCTGGGCCGCCGGCGGCGGGCACTCGCTGCACGCCGTCGCCGACCTCACGATCGCCTCCCGCGAGCACGCCCGCTTCAAGCAGACCGACGCCGACGTCGGCTCGTTCGACGGCGGCTACGGCTCGGCGTACCTGGCCCGCCAGGTGGGGCAGAAGTTCGCCCGGGAGATCTTCTTCCTCGGCCGCACCTACAGCGCCGAGCAGATGCACCACATGGGCGCGGTCAACGCGGTGGTCGACCACGCGGACCTGGAGACCGAGGCCCTGCAGTGGGCGACGGAGATCAACGGCAAGTCACCGCAGGCCCAGCGGATGCTGAAGTACGCCTTCAACCTCGCCGACGACGGCCTGGTCGGCCAGCAGCTCTTCGCCGGTGAGGCGACCCGGCTGGCCTACATGACCGACGAGGCGGTGGAGGGCCGGGACTCGTTCCTGGAGAAGCGGGACCCGGACTGGTCGCCGTTCCCCTGGCACTACTAGGTCGTCACTCCGCGGCGGGGCGCGGCCGGGGCACGGGGACCGGCCGCGCCGCGACGACGGCCCGCGGGCCGCTCTGCTGCGGGACGGCGACCGCC
>NZ_WWFY01000882.1:0-4823 GCF_009864975.1 Pseudonocardia sp. SID8383 | reverse complement strand
GGCCGCGTCGGGCGGCGCCCCGAACTTGCCGTGGAACGGCGTCGCCGAGCCGGTGTCGTCGACCGAGAGCCGGACCTGCACCCGGGCGCCGGGGACCTCGGCGGCGAGGGCGTCGACGTCCTCGGCGCTGTCGGTGACGAACCGGGTGACGCCGTCGCGGGCGGCCCGGGCGGCGGCACCGGGGCCGCGCACCGGGTTCCCGTGCTGCAGCGTCGCCGGGTCCGCACCGGCGGCCAGGCACAGGTCGATCTCGGCTTGGGAGGCGACGTCGAACCCGGCCCCGGCCGCGACGAGGGCGCGCAGCACGGCGGGCTCCGGGCAGGCCTTGACGGCGTAGAGGATCCGGGCGTCGCCGAACGCGGCGGACAGCGCGCGGTACCGCTCCCCGGCGACGGCGGGGTCCAGCGCCAGGTACGGCGTCGGACGGTCGGTGGCGAGCAGCCGCTCCAGACCGGGGCTCAGGGTGTCGGGCACACCGGGATCGTCTCCCGGGCCGGGTGGCGTGCCACCGCCGGGGCACGACCCGCCGGGGCCCGCACCGGCCCGGCCGGACCGCTCCGGGCGCCGGGCCGCTGATCTAGGTTCGACCCATGACCGCACCGAAGCCGCAGCGCCGCGCCCGGAAGATCGCGATGACCCCGGAGGAGGTCACCGCCTTCCTCGACGCCGAGCGCACCTGCCGGGTCGCCACCAACGGCGTGAACGGCCCGCACGCCACCCCGCTCTGGTACCTGTGGGACGGCGAGGCGCTCTGGCTGACCTCGCTCTCGCGCTCGCAGCGGTGGGCGGACCTGCAGCGCGACCCGCGGATCGCCGTGGTCGTCGACGCCGGGCACGACTACACCGAGCTGCGCGGGGTCGAGCTGCGCGGCTCCGTCGAGGTCGTCGGCGAGGTGCCCCGCACCGGCGAGCCGAACCCGGAGCTGGAGCGGGTCGAGCAGGCCTTCGCCGCGCGCTACACCGGCGACCAGGTCGTGATCGACGGAAGGCACGCGTGGCTGCGGCTGCGCCCGGAGAAGATCACCAGCTGGGACTTCCGCAAGATGTGATCACCGGGAGCCTCCCGAGCCGTGCATCGCGAACCCGCGGTACCCGTCGCGGGCCACGGTGGACAGCTCCTCGCGGTAGGCCTTGTGCCCGGCCATGTAGAACATCACCGCGTTCGGCTTGCCGGGGATGTTCGCCCCGAAGATCCACGAGTCGGCCTTCGGGAACAGCGTGGCGTCGGCGATCTCCCGGCAGAGCCGGGACCAGCCCCGCTCGGCCTCGGCCGTCGGCTCGATCGTGCCGATGCCGCTGCGCTCGGCGTGCCCGATCAGCTCACCGATCCACTCGACCTGGGCCTCGATGCTCGGCGGCAGGTTGGTGAACGGCCCGTTCGGCCCGAGGATCATGAACATGTTCGGGAAGCCCGCCTTGGACACCCCGAGGTAGCTCGACGGCCCGTCGGTCCAGTGGTCGTCGATGTGGCGGCCCCCGCGGCCGCGCAGGTCCATCGCCCGGTAGTTGCCGTCGACGGCGTCGAAACCGGTCGCGAGGACGAGCACGTCGAGCTCGTGCACGACACCGTCGGCGGTGCGCACCCCGGCCGGGGTGACCTCCGCGATCGGGTTCTCCCGGATCGAGACCAGCTCGACGTCGTCGCGGTTGAAGGTCTCGTAGTACCCCTCGTTGCAGATCGGGCGCTTGGCGTAGAGGTCGGTCGGTGTGAGCTTCCGGGCGGTCTCCGGGTCCACGACGATCTCGGAGATCTTGCGCCGGATGAACGCGGCGGCCGCGGCGTTGGCGTCGGGATCGGTGGCGATGTCGCAGAACGTGCCGAACATGAACCGGAACCCGTTGCCGGCGTCCCAGTTCTCCTGGAAGACGCGCTCGCGCTCCTGCGCGGACACGCTCATCGCCTCGACGGCGCTCTCCTCGAACCCGAAGGCCACGACCGAGCCGCGCACCTGGTCCCAGATCTCGGGGAAGTGCTCCTTGGTGCGGTCGACCTCGTCCTGGGTGACCGGTCGGTTGCCGGAGGGCACGTTGTACTGCGGGCTGCGCTGGAAGACGGTGAGGTGAGCCGCGCGCGGGGCCGCCGCGACGATGAACTGGGCGCCGGTCGAGCCGGTCCCGACGACGCCGACCCGCCGCCCGGCGATGTCGAGGTCGTCGGGCCAGGCGTTGGTGTGGACGGTGCGCCCGGCGAAGGTGCCCAGCCCGGGGAGGTCGGGGACGTTGCTGCGGGCCAGCAACCCCAGGGCGTTGACCAGATAGCGGCACCGCACCGTCTCGCCGCCGGAGGTGCGCACCCGCCAGAGACCGGCGTCCTCGTCGTAGACCGCGGCGGTCACCTCGGTGCCGAGCGTGATGTCCCGGCGCAGCCCGTACCGGTCGACGACGTGCTCGAGGTAGGCCAGGACGTCGGGCTGGTCCAGGTAGCGGGTGCTCCAGTTCCATTCCTGCAGCAGGTCCCGGTCGAACGAGTAGCGGTAGACGAACCCCTCGGTGTCGGACTTCGCGCCGGGGTACCGGTTGAAGTACCAGGTGCCGCCGACGCCGTCGCCCTTCTCGAAGGCGCGGACGCTCAGGCCGAGCCGGTCCCGCAGCGTGTGCAGCATGTAGATGCCGCCGAACCCGGCGCCGACGACGACGGCGTCGACATCGGGGGTGGTGGAGGTGGTCATGGTGTGCTCCCGGTGGGTGTCGAGGGATCAGCCGCGGTACCAGGCGGCGAGGGCGGCGAGCTCCTCGTCGGCCTCGGGCGCGGTGCCGGCGAGGAACGGGAAGACGTGCTGCATGCCCGCGACGACCGACAGCGTCACGTCGACACCGGCGGCCCGGGCCCGGTCGGCGAGCCGGACGGCGTCGTCGAGGAGCGCCTCGGCACCCCCGGCGTCGACGTAGAGCCGGGGGAGGCCGGTGAGGTCGGCGTGCAACGGGTTCGCCAGCGGTGCCCGCCGGTCGACGTGCCCCTCCCCCAGGACGCCGGCGATCATCCCCTCCAGCAGGGGCACCGTGACCAGGGCGTCCGAGGCGGCGTTGGTGACGAGCGTGGCGCCGGTGTTCTCCATGTCCAGCCACGGCGAGAACGCGACGACCCGGCCCGGCAGCGGTCGGCCCGCGTCGCGCAGGGCGAGCACGGTGGCGACCGCCAGGTTCCCGCCCGCGGAGTCACCGATGGTCGTCACGTCCGCGGGGGCGGTCCCCCGGGCCAGCAGCGCCTCGAACACCGCGACGGTGTCCTCCACCTGTGCCGGGTGCCGGTGTTCCGGCGCGCGACGGTAGTCCGCCACGAACGCCGTGGCGCCGACCGCCCGCGCGACGTGCCCCGCGAGCTTGCGATGGCTCGACGCCGAGCCGACGGCGAACCCGCCGCCGTGGGTGTAGAGCAGGACCTGCGCGGGATCCGCCCCGGCCGGCAGCGCCCAGATCCCCGGGACACCCCCGAGGGACTCCTCCCGGTAGGTCACGTCCTCGGGTTCACGGGTGGCCTGGTGCCACTCGTCGAAGATGCTGCGGAACAGCCGCGTGGTCAGGTCCGGGGTCGCCGCGATGACGGCGGACCAGTCGGCGTAGAGCGCGCGCAGCGCGTCGGACTCCGTGGACGCACCCGTCGGGCGGGTCGGTGGTGCCGTCGTCATCGCGGTCCTCCTCCGGTCGGCCGGAGCGACGACGGGCGCCGCGCCGGCGGTGGCGTGGCCGTCGATGGTGGGCACCGCGGAGGCACCGCGGGTGTTCCGTTCTGGAACGCCCACCGGCCACTCCCCCTGGCCAGGATGGTGTGACCTGGGGCACCGTGGACGTGTCCGCAACGGGCGGCGAGGGGCGGATCGGGGCGATGACGCGTCGGGACGAGGACACGGCGGTGCCGGCCCTGTCGGCCGGGCAGCGCCTGCGCATCCGGCGCAGCCGCGAGACGCTCGTCGACGGGGGGCTGCTCGCGCTGCCGCCCGGCCACGCGGGCGTGCCGCCGCTGATCGAGCAGAGCTGGCGGCGCTGCATCGGCGAGGCGGTGCCGACGGCGCCGGACCGCATCGGCTACGCCGACCCCGGCGACGACCACACCGCGCTGCGCCGGGCCGCGGCGCCCGTGCTGGAGCGGCTCGTGGACAGCTTCGCCGACGTCCCGGTGGCCATGGTGCTGTCCGACGCGACCGGGCGCATCGTCCGCCGCCACGTCGGCGTCCGGCGCCAGCGCACGCTGATGGACCGGGCGAGCGCGGTGGAGGGCTCGGACTTCTCCGAGCGGTCGGTGGGCACCAACGGCATCGGCACGGTGCTGGTCGAACGACGCCCGGTCCTGGTCCGGGGCCCCGAGCACTACAACGCCCTCCTGGAGAACCTCACCTGCGCCGGCACCCCGCTGGTCGAGCCCGGGACCGGCCGGACGGTGGGCTCGCTCTCACTGGCCTGCGCGGTGCGCGACGTGCACCCGCTCATGGCGGTGATGGCCGCCGACATCGGCCGCCAGATCGAGGCCCGGCTGCTCGACGAGGCGGGCGAACACCGTCGCAGGCTGGTACGGGCCTACCTCGCGCTGGAGCGGGCCACGACCGGGGCGCTGGTCGTCGACGCCGACACCGTCCTGGCCGACCGGCACGCGCTGGCCCACGCCGGCCCGGACCTGCACGCCCTGCTGTGGGAGCTGCTGCGCGACGGGGGTCCGGACCGGCCACGCCGGATGCGGGTGCCGATGCCCGACGGCCCGCACGACGCGGTCGTCGCCCCGGTCGAGGGCACCGGGGGGACCGCGTTCAGCGTCCGGCTGGCGCCCCGCCGGGCGGCACCCGCGGTGGCGGCCCCGGCCACCGTCCGGGGAGCCGCGCTCCACCACGACC
>NZ_WWFY01000881.1:0-5177 GCF_009864975.1 Pseudonocardia sp. SID8383 | reverse complement strand
CGCACCGGGCCGCACAGCGGCGGTCTCCCGGGGGGCCGTCGTCCGGGCGGGCCGCCCACCGGCCCCGAGGTCCCGGGGCAGCAGCGTTCGGCGCCGACGCGTCCGCCGGTGCGCCGCAACGCCTCCGCCGACCGGATGCCCGAGCAGCATCCGTCCGGCCCGCTCGACCTGGGCCCGAAGCGTTCCGGACGGGCGAAGGCGTGGCTGGCCGCCCTGTTCGTGATCCTGACCCTCGCCGCCGTCCTGCTCGCGGTGATGATCTTGAAGGGCCTCTCGCCCGACGACATGCGGCCCGGGTCGCTCGGCGTCGCGCCCGGTACCGTGGCGACCGCGGCCGGCCCCTCGGCCGGGTCCACGGGACCGGCGGTCCCGGCGGAGCCGTTCGCCGTCCCCCGTGCCCAAGATCGACCGGAGGTGCCCGGTGATGTCCCGGTGATCCCACCGAACGGTCGCTCCGGCGCACATGTCGCCCGTACGGGACCGACCGTGAGCGCCGACCGGCATGATGAGCACGCCTCCGACGGACTCGATGAGTACGGGAATCTGAACCGATGACGACACCACGACTGCTCTCCGAGCGCTACGAGCTGGGCGACCCGCTCGGCTACGGCGGCATGTCCGAGGTCCACCGCGGCCTCGACACCCGGCTCGGCCGGGACGTGGCGGTCAAGGTGCTGCGCGCCGACCTGGCCCGCGACCCCCAGTTCCAGCTGCGCTTCCGCCGCGAGGCGCAGAACTCGGCGTCGCTGAACCACCCGGCGATCGTCGCGGTGTACGACACCGGCGAGGTCGAGTCCGAGTTCGGGCCGCTGCCCTACATCGTCATGGAGTTCGTCGACGGGCAGACGCTGCGCGAGATCGTCAAGACCACCGGCCCGATGACCCAGCAGCGGGTCGTCGAGGTGATGGCCGACGTCTGCGCCGCGCTCGACTTCTCGCACCGGCACAACATCATCCACCGCGACGTGAAGCCCGCGAACGTGATGATCAACGGCGTCGGCGCGGTCAAGGTCATGGACTTCGGCATCGCCCGTGCGCTGGGCGAGGGCCAGAACGTCACCCAGACCGCCGCCGTCATCGGCACGGCGCAGTACCTGTCTCCCGAGCAGGCGCGCGGCGAGGCCGTGGACGCCCGCTCGGACGTCTACGCCGCGGGCTGTGTGCTGTTCGAGCTCCTGACCGGCGAGCCGCCCTTCACCGGGGACACCCCCGTCGCGGTCGCCTACCAGCACGTGCGGGAGGACCCCCGGTCTCCGTCCGAGCTCAACCCGTCGGTGCCCCCGGCGCTCGACGCGGTGGTGCTCAAGGCGCTCAGCAAGAACCCGGCCAACCGCTACCAGTCGGCCGCCGAGATGCGAGCGGACCTGGTCCGCGTGCGCAACGGCGAGCCGGTACACGCGCCGCTGGTCATGAGCGAGCACGAGCGCACGCACATGATGGCCCACGACAGCGCGACCCAGGCCATGGCGACGCGCCGGCTCGACGCGGGCGGCCCGCCCACCGGCCGGCACACGATGCCGCCGCACCACCCCGACTACGCCGACGACGAGGGCCGCGGGGGGCGGCGCAAGGCCCTCCTGTGGGTCGCGGCGCTCGCGGTCATCGGCCTGCTCGGCTTCGTCGGCTTCCAGCTCTTCTCCTCCTCGGGCCCGGACCAGGTGTCGGTGCCCGACGTGCTCGGCCAGTCCCCGGACCAGGCACGGCAGACCATCACCCAGGCCGGGCTGCTGTTCTCCCAGCAGGACCAGCCGTCGGACGTCGCACAGGTCGGCAAGGTCGTCCGGACCGACCCCGGCGGCGGCAACCAGGTCGCCGAGAACAGCCGGGTGACGGTCTACGTCGGCAGCGGGCCCGCCCAGGTCACCGTGCCGAGCGTGGAGGGCCTGTCCCCGGACGAGGCCGAGGCCAAGCTCCGGGAGGCCGGCCTGCAGGTCGGCGGCCGCACCGAACGCGACACGAGTGACTCAGGCCAGGTCGGCAAGGTCATCACCTCCGACCCGGGGCCGGGCCAGCAGGTCTCGGGCAACACCGCGGTGTCGCTGGTGGTGGGTCGCAAGCAGCAGACCGTCGCCGTGCCGGACGTGGCGGGCCAGTCGGCCGACGCCGCCCGGGCGACGCTGCAGAACGCCGGCTTCCAGTCGATCTCCACGACCGAGGTCGACAGCGGCGGCTCGGCGGGCCAGGCGGTCGGCACGAACCCGTCGGCCGGGACCCGGGTCGCGCCCGACCAGACCATCACGATCCAGATCAGCCGTGGGAACCAGAACCAGGTGCCCAACGTCGTCGGCCAGCGCGTCGACAGCGCGATCAGCACGCTGCAGGAGGCGGGGCTGAGCCCGTCGATCCGCCAGGTCGACGTCTCGGACTCCTCGCAGAACGGCGTCGTGCTGCAGCAGAGCCCGTCCGGCGGGTCCGAGGCCTCGAGCGGCCAGACCGTCACCCTCACCGTCGGCAGCTACTCCGGTGACAGCAGCAGCGACGGTGAGAACGGCAGCAACGGCTTCCCGTTCAACTGACGATTTTCCCGGGAGGGACCGTGCGCGTACTCGTCGTCGACAACTACGACAGCTTCGTCTACAACCTGGTCCAGTATCTGGCCCAGCTCGGTGCCGACCCGGTGGTCCGGCGCAACGACGAGGTCGAGCTCGACGAGCTCGACGAGGTCGGCGCCGTGCTGGTCAGCCCCGGTCCGGGGACCCCGGAGCGGGCCGGTCGCAGCGTCGAGGTCATCCGCCGCGCCGCGGAGCGCGGCACGCCCCTGCTGGGCGTGTGCCTCGGCCACCAGGCGCTGGCCACCGCCTGGGGCGGGGTCGTCGAGCGCGCGCCCGAGCTGCTGCACGGCAAGACCTCGGAGGTCTTCCACGACGGCACCGGTGTGCTCACCGGGCTGTCGTCGCCGTTCACGGCCACCCGCTACCACTCGCTGACGATCGCGCCCGACGGCCTGCCGTCGGAGCTGGAGGCGACCGGCCACACCGAGACCGGCCTGATCATGGCCGTGCGGCACCGGGAGTTCCCGATCTCCGGCGTGCAGTTCCACCCGGAGTCCGTGCTGACCGAGGGCGGGCACCGGATGCTGGCGAACTGGCTGCGCCAGGCCGGCTACGACGTGCCGGAGGACCTGGTCGTACGGCTGTCCGACGAGATGGCCGGACTGGTCGCCGGGGTCTGATCCCCGGCCCCGCACCACCCGACGTCCCCGTGACGTGCGACGCCTGTGTCGCCGGTGCGACCCGGACGGCGAGGCGGTCACGCTACCGTGGTGGCGGATCTGTCCGGGTCGCCACGTCCCCCCGACCACGGTGCCCCGTCGCAGGTCCCGCCCCCGGCCGGCGCACCGGCCGGACCCGTGTCCGACTCCGACAGGCGATGAGGTCAGATGCCGAAGTCGAAGGTCCGCAAGAAGGCGGCCTACACCCCGCCCCCGGTCAGCCGCACCCCGCAGAAGGTCGCGGGACCGACACACCCGGCCTACATCGCCGTCATGGTCGCGATGTGGATCCTCGGCCTGGCCTGGCTGGTGATCAACTATTTGGCCGGTCCGTCCATCCCGTTCATGCTGGCGCTGGGCAACTGGAACTTCATCATTGGGTTCTCACTCATCGTGATCGGCCTGCTGATGACGATGCGGTGGCGCTGACCAGCGGAAACACACGGATGTGAGTTGTCCACCATGTGGATGAAGCTTGTGGACAACTTCACATGACCACACAGGGTGATCGACTTCGGTGGTCGACACCGGTGGGCGCGGTCGTCGTGCTCTGGGTGCTGGCGGTCGCCGCGACCGGCTGGTCGGTCGCGGTGCTCGTCTCCGGCGCGGACGCGGCGGGCGCGTTGGTCGCGGGCGTCGCGGCGCTGGGTCTCACCCTGGCCGCGGCATCGGGGACCCGTGCCCGGCCCCGGCTGGAGGCCGGCCCCGAGGGGCTGACCGTGCGCAGGCTGACCTGGACCCGGCACGTGCCCTGGGGGCGGGTGGACGACCTGCGGCTGCTGCGGACCCGCAGGCTGGGCCGCGAGTCGGTGCTGCTGGAACTGGAGCTGCGCGACGTCGACGACCGCGAGCGGCTCGTGATCCTCGGCCGGGCCGAGCTGGGCGCGGACCCGGTGGATGTGTTCGACGACCTCGCCGCCCTGCGCCCGGCCCACCGCCCCGGCGACCCGGGCCCGCCCGGGCTCTGACCCGCCACCCGCACCTCGGCGAGCACCGGATCGGCCACCGACGGCCCGGGTCGGCGGGCAGCCGCCGACATGCACCTCCGGGTCGTCCTGGCTCGGCGTCGAGAACCCCGAGCTGCACCTCGGCGCACGGGCCCGCGGTCGGGCCCGGCCTGCCTCAGACGCCGGCGACCGCGAGCAGGCCCGCGGCGCGCACCCCGATCAGTACCAGCGCCAGCACGGCCAGCCCGGAGACCGCCAGCAACTGGGTCCGCCTGCGCTGCGGGGATCCCGTCCCGAGGTGAACCAGCGCAGCGGTGACCGCGGCGCCGAAGACGAGCCCGCCGAGGTGCCCCTGCCAGGAGATCCCCTGGATGCTGAGGCTGATCACGGCGTTGATCGCGATGACGGCGACGACCTGCCCGGTCGGCAGCTTCAGCCGCCGCAGCAGGACGAACAGTGCCCCCATCAGCCCGAACACCGCACCGGAGGCGCCCGCGGTCGCCCCGACCGGGGAGCTGAAGAGCATGACCGCGGCCGCACCGCCGAGCATGGACACGCCGTACACGGCGACGAACCGGGCCCGGCCCAGGACCGTCTCGACCTCACGGCCGATGATCCACAGGGCGTACATGTTGAACGCCAGGTGCAGCGGGCCGATGTGCAGGAAGCCCGAGGTGATGATCCGCCAGTACTCGCCGTCGGCGACCAGGAGCGGGACGAGTCCCCCGGCGTCGAACAGCGGCGAGCGGAAGTTGGACATCACGCTGCCCGCCGTGACCGCGGTGAGCACGTAGACCACCACGTTGGCGACGATCAGACCGGGGACGATCACCGGCTTCCCGGTGCGGCTCGCACCGGCGACGTTGCGCCACCGCGGGGTCGTCCGCGCGCCCTCGGCGAGGCAGTCCACGCAGTGCTGGCCGACCGGGGCCGGCCGCAGGCAGTCGGGGCAGGCGGGCCGGTCGCAGCGCGAGCAGGCCAGCCCGGTGGGCCGGTCGGGGTGCCGGACGCAGACCGCG
>NZ_WWFY01000880.1:0-6241 GCF_009864975.1 Pseudonocardia sp. SID8383 | reverse complement strand
CCACCACCGCCCGACGGGCCGGTGGGTGCCGACACCGGCTGCGAGGCCGACCCGACCGGGGGAAGCCCGACTCCGGCCGGTCCCGGTGTCGGGCCGGGAAGTCCGCCTCCACCCGGCGCGACGGAGGCGCCGGGCTGCGGTCCCGGCGAACCGCCGGGCCCCGGCGTCACGCCCGGAGATGTCGCGGGCGGGGGCGCGGCGGCCGCCTCGGTGGTGAAGCGGTCGTCGATCGCGGAGGTCTCGGACTCGTACTTCTGGAGCGCGCGGTTCGCGACCTCGTCGTTGATCTGGTTGTGCTCGGCGATGGTGACGTGATCGGCGCCCCTGCCCCGGAGGGACTGCCAGGCCTCGCTGATGTTGTCGCCCGCGCGCTGGATCCAGGAGAACTCGGCCGGGTCGATGAACCGGACCTGGTTGCGCATGCGCTCGAACGCGCTGCCGTGGTCGAGCATGCGGTCGGCGCCGTTCCGGGCGACGTTCGCGGTGCCGTCGACGCCGGTCGCGGTGCGGTCCAGGGACTCCTGGGCGGCCCGGGCGGCGGGGCCCTGCCACGAGATGCCGAGATCGGCCATGCCGCGGTCGAGGGTCTGCTTGGTGGTCGCCATGTCGTCGACGAGCTTGCGGAGACCGTCGGAGGTCTGGCGGGTGGCCTCGGCACCGGGTTTGCCGAGGATCCAGGCCGCCTTGGTCGCGATGTCGAACGCTTCGTAGTTGTAGCAGCGGGGGAGAGGCATGCTCGGATCCCTAACGCTCGAGCAGCGGGCCGTTGTACGACGGGGTGGTGGGTTTCAGGGTTGCCGCGTTCTCGTTCTCGATGAGCCCATACTCCTGTGCGGTCTTCTTCAGACGGTCGCGCGCTTCAAGAACCTCGTTCATGTAGCGCCGGTGCAGGTCCGTGATCAGATCGATCTTCGGCTGAAAGACGGACACCGCGTCTAGAGAAGCAGGGTCGTCCCCACAGGGCGGGATCTCCCGGAGACGGTCCGCCGTGAATCGGCCCCTCTGCAAGGCGCGAGCCTGCTCGTCCATGTGGAGGTACACCCTCATGACGTTGTCTTTGTTGACTTGAAGCATGAGCGCATCGCTGGTCGAGCCGCGTGGTTGGTGTGCGGACGTCTGCATACGGCGGAGAATAGGTCGCACGCACTGCGGTGAACCCCGAGTCGACCGATGGTGTTTGCAGGCGCGAATCCGCGTCGTTGGGCTCAGTGCGAACGGGCAGCAGTCAGGTAACTGGTCGCCAGGGTCTCGGCCGAGCGACACACCTCGTCGATGGGGCCGCGGCTTCGGTCGTCGTAACCCGAATCGCGGACCTGAACACGAACACTGCTGGCGGCGGAAGTGTCGATGTACAGCTCGCACAATGGTGCGGTGTCCTCGCTATCGACGACCCGGACCGCTCCGAATCCGTCGACTGCGGTGAGTGTCGCCCCGCGTGCGTTCGACAGTCGCGCCGCTGGGGTGCCGATTGTCTGCACGGTATAGCTCTCGGCAGTGTCGTAGTTCCCCCACGAGCATGCGCGGCTGGGACCGTCCGCCAGCTCGACGACTGCCGGCTCGTCGCCCTCCACCCCAAGGCGCTGCCGGAGGTCCGGGGTCATCGCCACACACGGGTCGACGTTCGCCACGTCGATCTCCGCCGGCCGCGGCGGAAACGGCCCCTCCGGCTCCGCAGCCCCACACCCCACGACCACCCCGCACACGAGCAGCAGGACGACAACGAGTCGGACCACCGGCGACGCTCCCCCGGACAGGAACAGGACCGCAGCAGGCTAGCCCGTCGTCGTCGCCACCGGACCCGTTCCGGTCAGGCCGCGGCGGCGGAGTCGTCCGGGCGCCGGTGGTAACTGTCCACATAGATCTGCCCGGACAGGTCCGCGATGGCGTCCATGATCTCGTCGGTGACCGCGCGCCGGATCGCCGGAGCGCCCCCCAGCCCCTCGTAGCGGCTGAACTCCAGCGGCCGCCCGAAGCGGATCTCGACCCGGGCCAGGCGCGGGATCAGCCGTCCGACCGGCTGCACGCGCTCGGTCCCGATCAGGCCGACGGGCACGACGACCGCGCCCGTCGACAATGCCAGCGACGCGACGCCGGTGTGCCCGCGGTGCAGCTTGCCGTCGAGGGAGCGCGTGCCCTCCGGGTAGATGCCGAACGCACCGCCGCGCTCCAGGACCTTGCGCCCCGCGGCGAGCGCGGCGAGGCCGGCGCGGGCGTTGGACCGGTCGACCGGGATGTAGCCGAGCGCCCCCAGGAACGCGGCCATCAGGCGTCCGCGCAGACCACGGCCGGTGAAGTACTCGGCCTTGCCGAGGAAGGCGACCCTGCGCGGGGCGACGAGCGGGATGAACGCCGTGTCGACGGCCGCGCGGTGGTTCGCCGCGAGGATCACCGGCCCGGTGGCCGGGATGCGGTCCGCGCCGCGCACGCGGGGCCGCCACACGAGCCGGACGAGTGGCGCGAGGACGTAGCGGATGAACAGCTGCACCGTGAACCCCGATCAGTGAGCGACGTCCACAACTCCGTGCAGGGGGGACCGACGTCCCGGCGCCGAACGAGGCCCGATTCTGCTCCGTGACCGGCCCGTGACGGAAGCCCTTCCGCCCGTTCAGTCCCCGTGCGGATCGGTGAGCTGCCCGCGCAACGCACGCAGCGCCTCGCTGCGGGTCATCCCGGTCGCCTGCAGCAGGTCGACGGCGATCGAGCGGACCTGCGCGACCAGCACGGGCGCCGAGACCGCGGGCGCCGCGGCCGGCTGCCCCTCCGCCGGCCGGGCGACGACCGCACCGGGGTCGGCGAGGACCGGTGCGTGCTGCACGGCCTCCAGGATCGGGCCGCGCGCCTTCTCGCGGTCGCCGTCCTGCCCGAGCTCCCCGATCAGCGCCTCGACGGAGGCGGCGAGCTCGGTGATCGCGTCCGGCAGACCGGGCGGGAGCGGTTCGCCGTCCTCGATCGCGGTCATCGCGCGCCGGGCGAGCACCCGGGCGTTGCGGTGGGCGTAGTCGGCCCGCTCGGCGAGCGTCCGGTAGCGGCGCAGCATGGCCCGGCGCGGCCGGTGCATCGGTGAGACCGTCACGACCTCGCCCGCGGAGCTGACCGCCGTGCGCAGCTCGTCGATGACGGCCTGGGTGTCGCGGGCCCGGGCCAGCGCCCGCGACGCGCTCTCCCGGTCGCCCTCGCGCAGCGCCGTCGCGATCTCGGTGAGCACGGTGACGAGGTCGTCGAGCACCCGGCGGGCGACCCGGCGCACGATCCGGACCGGATGCGCGGGGATGACCGCGGCGACCAGGATCCCGGCGAGGCCGCCGATCAGGGCGTCGATGCAGCGGTCGATCCCACCGGTCTCGGTGGGCGGGAGCAGCGTCGTCACCAGCACCGCGGACACCGCGGCCTGGTTGACGAACAGGGTCCCGCCGTCGGTGAACACCGCGATGACCAGCGCGAGCGCGACGACGAGCACCAGCTGCCAGAGTCCGCCGCCGATCTGCGCGATCAGCAGGTCGCCGACGAGCACGCCGATGCTCACCCCGACGACGAGTTCGGCCGTGCGGCGCAGCCGCGAGTTCAGCGACATGCCCAGGCTGAGCACCGCCGCGATCGGCGCGAAGAACGGCCGTGTGTGACCGACCAGGTCACCGGCCACCCAGAGGGCGAGGCCGGCGGCCATGGAGCACTGCAGGATCGGCAGCCACGACGCGCGGACGCGCCGGGCTCCGGCCCGGCCGCGTGAGCGGACCCGGTCCCACGCGGCCACCGGCGTCAGGACACGCCGAGGGCGGCGAGCGCCTCCGGGTCCGAGTCGTTGATCAGGGTGCGCAGGCGCTCGACCTCGGGGGCCTCCCCGATCGCCGTGGCGGCGCGCAGCAGCGCGCCGCACGACCGCAGGAAGCCCTGGTTCGGCTCGTGCGACCACGGCACCGGACCGAAGCCCTTCCAGCCGTTGCGGCGCAGCTGGTCCAGGCCGCGGTGGTAGCCGGTGCGGGCGTAGGCGTAGGCGGCGACGCTCTCCCCGGCGTCGAGGGCGCGCTCGGCGAGCACCGCCCAGGCGATCGACGACGACGGCGACCCCGCCGCCACCTCCGACGGGTCCTTGCCCGCGGTCAGGTCCGCCGCGGCGGGGTCGACCGGGAGGCGCGTGTCGTCGGGCTCGAGCAGGTTGCCGTGCAGACTCATGCCGCCATCCTGGCGCGCGCCCACCGGTCGTCGCCAACCGGTGGGCACACGACGTGGATCCGGAGGAGGACTCAGAGGGCCTTGCCGGCGGACTTCAGCGACTCGCACGCCTCGACGACGCGCTCGCTCATCCCGACCTCGGCCTTCTTCAGGTACGAGCGCGGGTCGTAGACCTTCTTGTTGCCGACCTCGCCGTCGATCTTGAGCACGCCGTCGTAGTTGGCGAACATGTGCGACACGATCGGCCGGGTGAAGGCGTACTGGGTGTCGGTGTCGACGTTCATCTTCACGACGCCGTAGCCCAGCGCCTCGTGGATCTCCTCGAGCAGCGAGCCGGACCCGCCGTGGAAGACCAGGTCGAACGGCTTGGCGCCGGCGTCGAGCCCCAGCTTCTGCACGGCCACCTCCTGGCCCTGCTTGAGGATCTCCGGGCGGAGCTTGACGTTGCCGGGCTTGTAGACGCCGTGCACGTTGCCGAAGGTCGCGGCCAGCAGGTAGCGGCCCTTGTCGCCGGAGCCGAGGACCTCGACGGTGCGCTCGTAGTCGCCGGGGGCGGTGTAGAGCTTGTCGTTGATGTCGTTCGCGACACCGTCCTCCTCGCCGCCGACGACGCCGATCTCGACCTCGAGGATGATCTTCGCCTTGGCCGCCTGCTCCAGCAGCTCGGCCGCGATCTTCAGGTTCTCCTCGAGCTCGACCGCGGAGCCGTCCCACATGTGCGACTGGAACAGCGGGTTCTGCCCCTTGTCCACGCGCTCCTGGCTGACCGCGATCAGCGGACGCACGAACGAGTCCAGCTTGTCCTTGGGGCAGTGGTCGGTGTGCAGCGCGATGTTGACCGGGTACTTGTCCGCGACGACGTGCGCGAACTCGGCGAGGCCGACCGAACCGGTGACCATGTCCTTGACCCGGGTGCCGGACAGGAACTCCGCGCCACCGGTCGAGACCTGCACGATGCCGTCGGAGCCTGCCTCCGCGAACCCGCGCAGCGCCGCGTTGAGGGTCTCGGTGCTGGTCACGTTGATCGCCGGGTAGGCGAACTCGCCGCTCTTGGCGTTGTCCAGCATCTGGTTGTAGATCTCGGGCGTGGCGATGGGCACGGGGCCTGCCTCCTCGTCGTCGGCGGTCGCTGCTCCGCGCAGCGCTCCTTGTCTCCGGGTGAGTATCACGTACCCGCGGGGAAGGGGGAGCCATCGTCGGAATGGGCCTGGTCTCACCGCGGGCGACGCCGTCGCCCGGTGCACCGGGTAATGCTGCGGAGCCTGTCGGTGGTGGTCGCTAGTGTGGTGGGCGTGGAGGAGGAGCGCGCCGAGAACGCCGTCGACCGGACGCTGGGCCGGTTGCGCGCCATCGACAGCCGACCGGCGCCCGCGGGCACCGGGCCGCACCCGTTCGCCCCGGGCACGTCGGCCCCGGTCGACGGGCCGGGTGGTTCCGGGGCCCGGCAGGGCCCGGAGACATCGCTGACGCTGGCCGACCTCTACCGCGACCACCGCCTGCGCCTCGTGCGCCTCGCGATGCTGCTGGTGGACATCCCGGCCACCGCGGAGGACGTGGTGCAGGAGGCGTTCACCGGGCTGCACCGGCACTGGACCGGCCTGCGGGACGAGACGGCCGCCGTCGCCTACCTGCGTGCGGCCGTGGTGAACGGGTCCCGGTCGGTGCTGCGGCGCCGTCGCACGGCACGCGAGTACGTGCCGCCGCACGCGGCGAACGCCCGCTCCGCGGAGTCGCTGGCCATGCTGTCGGCCGAGCACCAGTCGGTCGTCGACGCACTGGGCCAGCTCCCGCCGCGCCAGCGCGAGGTGCTCGTCCTGCGCTACTACGGCGGGCTGACCGAGTCCGAGATCTCCGAGGCCGCCGGGATGAGCCGGGGCACGGTGAAGTCGACCGCCAGCCGCGCGCTCGACGCCGTCGCCCGGATCATGGCCGAGCGCGCCGGTACCGAGGCCGTCCGGCGTCCGGGGGAGCTGCGATGACCGGCCCCCAGCCGCCGCAGCCCGGCCACGACGACGCCGCCCGCCGGATCGGCGAAGCGCTGCAGGCGCAGGCCCGCGGGCGCCCGATGCCG
>NZ_WWFY01000879.1:0-7386 GCF_009864975.1 Pseudonocardia sp. SID8383 | reverse complement strand
CGCCACCGACCGGGTGCTGCCCTACCTGCGGGCCGCCCGGGACCGCGGCGCCCTCGACCCGGCCGGCGCCGCCGCCGTCGACGACGTGTGCGGGCGGATCGGTGCCCTGGCCGGTCCGGACGAGCCGCCGGCCCGGCTGCACGGCGACCTCTGGTCCGGCAACGTGCTCTGGTCGGGCGACGGGGGCGGCGACGGCGCTGCGTGGCTGATCGACCCGGCCGCGCACGGCGGCCACCGCGAGTCCGACCTCGCGATGCTGGACCTGTTCGGGCTGCCGCACCTCGACGTCGTCCTCGCCGCCTACGACGAGCACTCCCCGCTCGCCGACGGGTGGCGCGAGCGGGTCCACCTGCACCAGCTGTTCCCGCTGCTGGTGCACGCCGTGCTGTTCGGGGGCGGGTACGGCGCGCAGGCCGTCGCGGCCGCGCGCCGTCTCCGCCGACTCCCCTAATACGCCCCGTGCTCCCCGCGCAGCGGGAACCCGGCGGCCCCGCCGTCGGCGAGCTTCACACCCAGCACCTGGTGCAGCTGGATGTTGTTCAGCTCGAAGCCCAGCCGGCACGCTGCCATGTAGAGCCGCCACACCCGGGCCCGCCCGACACCGACCTCGGCGACGGCGTCGGTCCAGTTGCGCTCCAGGTTCGCGCCCCAGTCCCGCAGCGTCATGGCGTAGTGCTCGCGCAGGTTCTCCTCGTGCCGGATCTCGAAGCCGGCCTCGTTCATCGCGTCCACCAGCGCCGCGACCGGCTCCAGCTCCCCGTCGGGGAACACGTAACGGTGGATGAACGGGTCGGTGTGACGGTGGTCGGGCCGGTGCGGCTGGGTGATGCAGTGGTTCAGCATCCGCCCGCCCGGCCGGAGCTTGGCGTACATCGACGCGAAGTAGGAGTCCAGGTTGGCCTTGCCGATGTGCTCGGTCAGGCCGATCGAGGACACCGCGTCGTAGACGCCGTCGGGGACGTCGCGGTAGTCGAGGTGCCGGACCTCGGCCAGCTCGGACAGGCCCTCCCGCTCGATGGCCTCCTGCGCCCAGGCGGCCTGCTCGCGGGACAGGGTCACCCCGAGCGCGCGGACGCCGTGCTCGCGGGCGGCGTGGCGGACCATGCCGCCCCAGCCGCAGCCGACGTCGAGCAGCCGCATCCCCGGCTTCAGGTCCAGCTTGGTCGCCACCAGCTCGTACTTGGTGGCCTGTGCGGTCTCCAGCGACGCGTCGGCGTCGGGGTAGGCCGCGCAGGTGTAGGTCATCGACGGCCCGAGCACGAACTCGTAGAACCGGTTGGACACGTCGTAGTGGTGCGAGATGGCCTGCGAGTCGCGCCGCTTGGAGTGCAGCAGCCCCTTGGGGCGGGCCTCCAGGTCGGGCGGCGGCATCCGGTGCTCGCGCCAGTAGGGCAGCAGCCGGCGCGCCAGCCACAGCTGCTCCCGGCGCGGGATCGAGTGCAACGTCACCTCGGCCATCGCCCGCAGCGCGGTGTAGAGGTCCCCCTCCACGTCGAGCTCCTCGGTCACGTACGCCCGGGCCAGCCCGAGCGAGCCCGGGGCGCTCACCAGCCGGGCCAGCGCCCGGGGCGATTTGACCCGCAACGTGACCGGGGCGTCGTCGGGCCCCGACCGCGACCCGTCGAACCCCTCCACCCGCAGCTCACGCGTGGAACCCAGGACGTGGGACAGGATCCCCGCCACCGGCTCGGTCGTCGCGGCCCGCCGTTCCAGTACTCCTGTCATCGCCGATCCCTCCCCTGTCGATCCCCGCGGTGCGCTCGTCAGCGGCCGGTGACCTTGGCGAACAGGTCGGGAGACCGACCGTCCGGGTCGTACCGCTGCTTCACCGCCCGGTAGGCCGCACCGTTGTAGTGCGACCAGAACTCGTCCTCGCCGTAGTGCACGGTCGAGTACAGCGACTTGTGCCCGCCCAGGTCGGCGACACACTCCTCGATCAGCCGGTTGTGTGCCCACCGGTCCCCCGGCTTCTCCGCCACCGAGGACCAGAAGCCGACATTGACGTAGAGCCGGCCCGGCTCCATCGGGTACAGCGGCCAGCTCCGCTCCCCGCGCAGCTGCAGCGGGCACAGCCACACCGGCTCGATCCGGATCTCCCGGTGGAAGAACTCGAGGAACTCCGGGAGCCGCTCCACCGGGATCTCCACGTCCTGCACGACCATCTCCTCGGCGGTCCCGCCGAGGGCCTCCCGGACCCGGTTCGACGCGCCGTGACGCTGGTCGAGGGCGACGAGACGGCGGTAGACGTCCGAGCGGCGCAGGCGGCGTGGCCAGAACCGGCGCACCACCGGGTGCTGCACGCCGAACGCCCGCGAGCACCAGAACCAGTCGGTGTCCCAGCGCCACAGGTAGTCGTGCACGGTGAGGTGGTCGACCGGGCGGCGCTGCAGCGACCGGTAGAACACCTCCTGACCGGTGTAGTCGGAGATCCGGGCGCCCGGCATCGGGGCGTCGACGAACTCCCCGGTGGTCAGGTACTGCTCGTCGGGGCCGAACACGACACCGTCGAGGAAGTCCACCTCGCCCGCCGCCACGAACCGCTCGATCGCCGCCGACGCGGCGGAGGCGCTCGCGTACCGGTGGTGGGTGAGCTTCACGAAGGGCTTCACGGGCGCCAGCTCGACGACCAGGCGGACCGCGTAGCCGAGCGTGCCGTAGGAGTTGGGGAACGCCGCGAACAGGTCGGCGTGCTCCCCGTCGGGGGTGACGTGCAGCAGCTCCCCGGCCGGGGTGAGGACGTCCATCTCGAGCACCGACTCGTGCGGCAGCCCGTCGCGGAACGACGTCGACTCGACCCCGAGCCCGGTGACCGCGCCGCCGAGGGTGATGGTCTTGAGCTGCGGGACGACCAGGGGCATCAGCCCGTGGGCGAGGGTGGCGTCCACGATGGTCTCGTAGGTCGCCATCCCTTGGACCTCGGCCGTGCGCCGGTCCGGGTCCACACCGAGCACACCGTCCAGCGCGGAGGTGTCGAGGCGTCGCGCGGCGGCGCCGGTGTCGCGGTCGCCGAACCGGAACAGGTTCGACGACGGCTTCCCCAGCTGGACGGCGCCGGCTCCGGCGCGCGCCCGGCGCAGGTTCTCCACCGCGGCGTCGTGCGCGGTTCGGGTGGCGGTCCCGGCGAGCATGGCGGTGACGATAGACCCATATCGTTTGCGACGCTCATGATTAACGGAGGGTCCTCCGTCACAGGACGCAACGATCTTCCCGGCGGGCGGTACCGGCACCGTCGTGATGTCATCGCGCCCGTGGCACACACCAACGAGAACCCCGCGCAGAACGTCACCTTCCCCTCCGGCGGCGACACCGCGCACGGCTACCTGGCCCTGCCCGAGTCCGGGGCCGGACCCGGCCTGATCGTCATCCAGGAGTGGTGGGGCCTGACCGACCACATCGTCGACGTGACGAACCGGTTCGCGGCCGAGGGATTCGTCGCGCTCGCCCCCGACCTGTACGGCGGGCGCACCACGCACGACTCCGACGAGGCGGGGGCGCTGATGGGTGAGCTGCCCGTCAACGGCGCCGCGACCGACCTGGCAGGGGCGGTGGAGTTCCTGCTCGGGCGCGACGACGTCACCTCCTCGGCCGTCGGCGCGGTCGGCTTCTGCATGGGCGGCGGCTTCGTGCTGGTCCTCGCCGCGCAGCAGGGCGACAAGGTCGCGGCCGCCGTGCCCTTCTACGGGGTGCTCAAGGAGGACTACCCGTCGTTCGCGAACCTGACCGCGGCCGTGCAGGGCCACTTCGGGTCCGAGGACACCATGGCCCCGCCGGACGCGGTGGAGTCCCTCGCCGACCGCATCCAGGCCGAGTCCGGCACCCGCCCGGAGTTCCTGCAGTACCCGGCCGGGCACGCGTTCTTCAACGACGAGAACCACATGGGCACCTACGACGCCGAGCAGGCCGAGATCGCGTGGACCCGCGCGACGCAGTTCCTGCGCGAGCACGTCAAGTAGCGGCTCAGCGGGAGCGCAGCAGCTCCCGGGCCACGGCGGGCAGCGTGGCGGGTCCGGTGCGCAGCCGGACCCGCTGCGCGGCCGCGGTGAGACCGACGTACTCGTCGGAGGTCAGCACGATGTCCGCCGCGGCCACGTTCGACTCCAGCTGCGCCACGCTCGACGCACCGGGGATCGCCACCGTGTTCGGGTGGTACACCACCCACGCCAGCGCGACCTGCGACGGCGTCGCGTCGTGCGCGGAGGCGACGTCGCGCAGAGCGTCGGTGAGCGGGGCCAGCGCGGCCAGGTTCTCCGGCAGCCACTCCGGCTTACTGCGGCGCACCGCGTTGGTGGGCCGGTGGCCGGCGTCATAACGGCCGGTGAGCAGGCCCTGGGCGAGCGGGCTGTAGGCCATCACGATGCGGCCGTGCGCGGCGGCGTGCGGGACGAGGGCCGCGACGGGCCTGCGGCGCAGGAGGCTGAACTCGACCTGGTTGGACAGCACGGGTCCGCCGAGCGCCTCCTCCGCGGCCAGCCAGCGGTCCAGCGTGTACGACGAGACGCCGGCGTGGCGGACCAGCCCGGTCCGCTGCAGCTCGGCCATCCCACGCATCGCCGACGCGTCGCCGACCAGCGGGTGCGGCTTGTGCACCTGGTAGAGGTCGATCTCGGTCACCCCGAGCCTGGCGGCGGAGGCGGCCGCACGGTGCCGCAGCACCGGGCCCAGGGGCAGGACCGGGAAGAACTTCGTCGCGATCACGACGTCGTCGCGCCACCCGGGGCCACCGCAGGCGCGCAGCGCGTCGCCGAGGATCCGCTCGCTGCGCAGCGGGCCGTAGAGCTCCGCGGTGTCGAACACGGTGACGCCCAGCTCGCGGGCGCGGGCGACGATCCGCCCGGCCTCCAGCGCGTCGCCGTAGCCCCACTCGCTCGTGCCGAACTGCCAGGTGCCCAGGCCCATCACCGACCAGCGTCGTGGACCGGGACCGGGACCGTCGAGGTAGCGCACCTGCGCCAGTGTCCCCCACCGTCCCGGTCCCCGCCCCGCGTCCGTCCCCTCAGCGGACCGGGGCCCCCGGGCCCAGTGGGATCCCCAGTGCCCACCAGGCGAAGAACAGCAGCGTCCAGACCGCCGTCATGGCAACGGCCAGGGGCAGCGTGTACGACGCGAGCGTCCCGATGCCCGCGTCCTTGCGGTAGCGCTGCAGGAACCCCAGCGCCATCACGAAGTACGGGCTCATCGGGGTGATCGCCGTCGAGCCGGAGTCGGCGATCCGGAACAGCGCCTGGGTGGTCTCCGGCGGCACCTCGACCAGCATCAGCATCGGCACGATCACCGGCGCCGCGATCGACCACATCGCCGTCCCGCTGGTGACCATCACGTTCACCACGGTGAGCACGGCCAGCACCATCAGGAACACGACCGGGATCGGGACGCCGGTGGTGCGCAGCGCGTCCGCGGCGACGACGGCGAGCACGTCCCCGACGTGGGTCCAGTCGAAGTAGGCCAGGAACTGGGCGATCGCGAAGAACAGCGCCAGCACGGGGGCCATCTGCCGGATCCCGTCGGCCATCAGCTTCGGGACGTCGGCGGCGGTGGCGATCGTCCCGACCGCGCGGCCGAAGACGATGCCGAGCAGGCCGAACAGCAGCGCGATGACCGCGCCGATGCCCTCGACCAGCGGGGACTCGACGACCGAGCCGTTCTCGCCGCGCAGCGGGGACCACTCCGGGGCCATGACCGCGGCGAGCAGGACGGCACAGCCGAGCAGGACCCAGCCGGCGCGGCGCAGGCCGGTCCGCTCGGCCGCGGACAGGCTCAGCCCGGCGACGTCGTCGTCGGGGGCGTCGGGGTCGGGGTCCAGGTCGGGCCGCTTGGCCAGGACGACCCGGGTGACCAGCGTGATCACCAGCGCGAGGACGACCGAGGAGGCGATGTTGAAGAACCAGTTGCCGACCGGGGTCACCACGACCGCCGGGTCCACGATCCGGGCCGCGGCGGTGGTGATGCCGGCGAAGATCGCGTCGTTCGGGGTGGGGACCGGGCTGGCGTCGTAGCCGGAGGCGATCGCGGTGTAGGCGACGACGATCCCGAGGATCGGCGAGCGCCCGACCGCCCGGAACGCGAGCCCGCCGAGCGGCACCAGGATCACGTACGCCGCGGCCGACGCGACGTGCGCGACGGTCCCGGCGAACGCGACCGCGAACACCACCAGCGACGCGGGCACCCGGGCGACGCCGGCGCGCATGGCCGCGGCGAGCAGCCCACTGCGCTCGGCGACCGCGACACCCATGATCACCGTGACGATGGTGGCCATCGGCGGGAACTGCGCGAAGTTGTCGATCATCGACGAGACGGCCATCGCGAGGCCGTCGCCGGAGAGCAGGTTCCGCACCGCCACGGGCTCGCCGTCGGGTGCGACGACGGCGACGCCCGCCGCCGCCAGCCCGGCGCTGACCACGGCGAGGATCGCCGACAGCACCCAGAACAGCCAGAACGGGTGTGGCAGCGCGTTCCCGACCCGTTCGACGACGGCCATCGCCCGCACGAGTCGGGGCAGCTCCCGGTCCTGGGTGGCGGCGGGGGTGCTCATCGCGGTCCCCCGAGGCCGAAGAAGTCCCCGACCAGGGCGGTGGCGCGGACCGTCTGCGTGGTGACGCCGCCGCCGGAGTAGGCGGTCGCGCCCGGCCAGGTGTGGCCGCCGCCGTCGACGGCGACGTGCCGCACCCGGGCCCCGTCCCGGCAGCCGCGCCAGGTCGCGATGGTCACGTCGGGCTCGATCCGGCGGGTCTGCGGGCGGGCCCGGCAGCCGTCGCGGGCGACCCACTCGGCGACCTTCGCCGGGATCGCGGGCAGGCCGCGGTCGGCGTCGCCGGTGTAGGGGATGGTGGCGTCGCCGGTACCGTGCACGAACAACGCCGGGACCGGCCGGCCGGGCCGGCACGGCGGTTCGCCGTCGCGGTAGTAGGCGCCCGCGACCGGGGCGATCGCGGCGATCCGGTCGGGCATCCGGCAGGCCAGGATCTCGGTGAAGCCGCCGCCGTTGGACTTGCCGGTGGCGAAGACCCGGCCGGGGTCGACGCAGAGCGTGGACTCCAGCTCGTCGAGGAGGTCACCGGTGAAGGCGACGTCGTCGACGCCCGGCGCCGAGTACGGGGCGCCCTGCCAGGAGCGCTTCCCCTCACCGCCGGGGACCCCGTCGGGGTAGGCGACGACGGCGGGCAGCCCGGACAGGCCGGAGAAGTCCTCGGTGGTGGCGCCGTCGTTGCCGCGTCCGTGGAAGACCAGGACCACCGGGGTGGGCCGGTCGGGGCGGTACCCCTCGGGCAGGTGGACGCGCACGGTGCGGGCCAGGCCACCGCCGTCCACGGTGCGGACGGCCGTGGTGCCCGGTGCCTGCGGTGGGGTGAGGCCGCAGCCGGGGCTCCGCGCTCCGGCCGGGCCGCCCGC
>NZ_WWFY01000878.1:0-9477 GCF_009864975.1 Pseudonocardia sp. SID8383 | reverse complement strand
GGCCAGGTCGGCCAGCAGGCCCGCCCCGGCCGTGGCGACGGCGGTGCCGAGCGCGGTCGCGGCGAGCAGGTCCGACAGGGGCCGCTGCCGGACCGCGGCGGGCCAGGTGTCACCGACGTACACCAGCGCCGCCGGGATCAGCGCCGCCGTGCACGCGCCGGTGACGACCCGGGCGACGACCAGCACTGCGAGGGTCGGGGCCAGCACCGAGGCGACCCCGCCCAGCACCGCGCCGACCAGGGCCAGGCGCATCACCCGGACCCGGCCGATCCGGTCGGACAGCACCCCCCACACGACCTGCATGAGGCCGTAGGCGAGGAAGTAGCCCCCGGCCGCGCCGGCAGCCGCGGCCAGCGGCGCCGAGAACGACGCGGCGATCGGGACCAGCAGCGGCGCGATCGCGAACCGGTCGACGGTGCTGGTCAGCGACGCCAGCTGCAGCAGCCGGAGCCGCCGGGTGCCGTCGGGGACGGCACCGCCGGGGTCGGCTCCGTCGGGGTCGGCTCCGTCGGGGTCGGCTCCGTCGGGACCGCTGCCGTCGGGGGTCGTGCTCACCGGCGTCACCCTGCACGGCGGGCCGTGATCTTGCCCCACCGGGGTGAGCGGGACCACAGTGGCAGGGCAGTCGAGGCTCGGGAGGCCACCGGTGGGCACGATCACGGGACACGGGATGACCGCGGCGGACATCGTCGCGCGGCACGCACGGACCACACCGGACGGGCCGGCGCTGGCCGACCCGCGGACGTCGCGGACCTGGGCGCAGCTCGACGACCGGGTGTCCCGGCTGGCGACCGTGCTCGCCGACCGGGGGGTCGACCGGGGGGACCGGGTCGCGGTGCTCGGGCTCAACTCCGTCGAGCTCGTCGAGAGCTACCTGGCGGTGCTGCGCCGCGGCGCGATCTGCGTGCCGCTGAACTTCCGGCTGACCGCGGGCGAGGTCGCCTTCCAGCTCACCGACTGCACCCCCACCGCCGTGCTCTGCGACGACGGGTTCGCCGCGACCGTGGGGACCGCGCGGGAGCAGGCACCGTCGGTGCGGACGGTGCTCACCCTCGGCGAGGGGTTCGGCGCGCTGCTCGCCGGGACCGACCCCGGCGACTGGGGCGACGACGTCGCCGACGACGAGCCCGCCTACATCATGTACACCTCGGGGACGACCGGCCGCCCGAAGGGCGCGGTGCTGACCCACCGCAACCTGATGCTGCACGCGTTCCTGTCGATCACGCACCTGGGCACCGCGGGCGACGACCGGGTGTCGCTGTCCGGGGCGCCGCTGTTCCACATCGCCGGGCTGTCCGGGATGCTCCCGACCCTGATCGCGGGCGGCCGGGTGATCATCCCGCCGTCGGGCGGCTTCGACCCGGTCGCGACGGTCGACACCCTGGAGCGGGAGCGCGTGTCGTCGTGCTTCTTCGTCCCGGCGCAGTGGCAGGCGATCTGCGCCGTGCCCGGCATCGCGCAGCGGGACCTGTCGGCGCTGCGCCGGATCACCTGGGGGGCCGCCCCCGCGTCGACGACGCTGATCCGCACCATGATCGACACGTTCCCGCAGGCCATGGTGGTCACCGCGTTCGGGCAGACCGAGTGCAGCCCGGTCACCTGCGCGCTGCGGGGCGAGGACTCGGTGCGCAAGATCGGTTCCGTGGGGACGCCGATGGTCGGCGTCGAGGTGCGGGTCGTCGACGCGGACATGAACGACGTGCCGCGCGGCGAGGTCGGCGAGATCGTCTACCGCGGTCCGACCGTGATGCGGGAGTACTGGGGCCGCCCGGAGGCGACGGCCGAGGCGTTCCGCGGCGGCTGGTTCCACTCCGGTGACCTGGTGCGCGAGGACCCGGACGGCTTCTACTACGTCGTCGACCGCGCCAAGGACATGATCATCTCCGGTGGGGAGAACGTGTACAGCGCCGAGGTCGAGGAGGTGCTGGCCGCGCACCCGGGCGTCGCCGACGTCGCGGTCGTCGGGGTGCCGGACCCGCACTGGGGTGAGACCCCGCTCGCCGTCGTCGTGCCCGCCGACCCCGCCGCCCCGCCGGACCTGGACACGCTCACCGCGTGGTGCGCCGACCGGCTGGCCCGCTACAAGCAGCCGAGCCGGCTCGCGCTGGTGGAGGCGTTACCGCGCAACCCGTCGGGCAAGGTGCTCAAGACCGAGCTGCGCCGCCTCCACGGGTCCGTGTGAGACGAACCCGCTCGCGTCGGCGGCGGTGGGACGCCTAGCGTCGCGGGGGTGTCCGTCGTGGAGTCCGTGAACACCGGGGTGTCCCGTCCGATCCTCGCCAAGGCGGGGACCTCGGGCATCGACAAGCGGCCGGTACCCGGTCCGGTCCGGGTGGACGTCCCGGCGCCCGCGGCGAGCGGGCTGGCCGGCGACACGATCTGCGACGCCGACCACCACGGCGGCCCGGACCAGGCCGTCTACGCCTACGCCCGGGAGGACCTGGAGTTCTTCGCCCCCGAGCTGGGCCCGCTGCGGGCGGGGATGTTCGGGGAGAACCTCACCACCCGCGGCGTCGACGTGTGCGGCGCGGAGCTGGGCGAGCGCTGGCAGGTCGGCGGAGTGCTGCTGCAGGTGACCGCGCCGCGCATCCCGTGCCGGACCTTCGCCGCGCACCTGGAGCGGACGGGCTGGGTGAAGCGCTTCACCGCGGCCGCCCGCCCCGGTGCCTACCTGCGGGTCCTGTCCCCCGGCGAGATCCGCGCCGGCGACGCCGTGGCCGTCGAGCACCGGCCCGGGCACGGCGTCACCGTCGCCGACGCGTTCCGGGCACTGCTCGCCGAGCCCGCCCGCCTCCCGGATCTGCTGGCCGCGGGCGAGCACCTGCTGCCGCGGATCCGGGAGACGGTCACCCGGCGCACCGCGTCCTGACCCGCACGTAGCGCATCCCCATGGCCGCGCGGACCTCGTCGAGTGTCTCGTCGGCCAGGTCGTTCGCGCGGGCGTTGCCGCGGGCCAGCACGTCGTCGACGAGCCCGGGGTCGCGGGCCAGCTCGGCGCGCCGCGCGCGGTGTCCGGCGAGGTGATCGTTGACCGCGTCGGTGGTGAGCCGTTTCAGCGCGGCGGCCCCGTCCAGGGTCGCGGCCAGCTCGTGCGGGTCGCGGCCCAGGCACAGGACCGCGGTCGTGAGCAGCCCGTACACCCCGGGCCTGCCGTCCGGGTCGACGGTGATGCGCCGCTCGGGGTCGGTGCGGGCGCGGCGCACGAGCGCCGCGGTCTCGTCCGCGGTCGCGCCGAGCGGGACGGCGTTGCCGCGGGACGTGGACATCGTGTGCCCGTCGAGCCCGGGCAGCTCCGGGGTGTCGGTCAGCATCGGCTCGGGCGGGGTGGACACCGGGCCGCAGCGCTCGGCGAAGCGCCGGGCCAGCACCCGGGTGAGCTCGATGTGCGGGAGCTGGTCCTTGCCCACCGGCACGGGGTCGGCGCGGCAGGACAGGATGTCCGCGGCCTGGTGCACCGGGTAGGTCAGCAGCAGCCCCGACAACGCCCGCCCGGACGCGGCGTGCTCGGCCTTCACCGTCGGGTTGCGGTGCAGCTCGGCCTCGGTGACCAGCGACAGGAACGGCAGCATGAGCTGGTTCAGTGCGGGCACCGCGGAGTGGGCGAACACCGTCGTGCGGTCCGGGTCGAGCCCGGCGGCGAGCTGGTCGAGCGCCGCGCCGCGGACGTGGTCCGACAGCCGGTCGGCGACGTCACGGTCGGTGATCACCTGGTAGTCGGCGAGGATCACCAGCACGTCCACTCCGGACCGTTGCAGCCGGACGCGTTCGGAGATCGTGCCCACCAGGTGCCCGAGGTGCAGAGGGCCGGTCGGCCGCTCCCCGGTCAGCACCCGGTGCGACGACGGGTCGGCGGCGACGGCGGCACGCAGCGCGGGCATCCGGGCGACGGTGGCGGCGAGGAATCCATGATCAGCTCCTGGGAACGGGGAGCTGCACGAGACACACCGGTTGCCGCCGGGCTGCTCGGGCAGCCCGGGATGACGGTGACGTGCGTCTACGCGGCTGCGGGGAGCAGCCGCCACCAGACCGGACGGGAGGTGCGCACGGGGGCAGCCTTCACCGCCACTATCGACAATGGTTATCGTGAATGTATGGCCGACCGTCGCGTTCCCGTCACGATCCTGTCCGGCTTCCTCGGCGCGGGGAAGACGACGCTGCTGGAGCACCTGCTCGCGAACGGCGACGGCAGGCGGATCGCCGTCGTCGTCAACGACATGAGCGAGGTCAACATCGACGGCGCGCTGGTCGACCTGCACCGCAGCCAGGAGAAGCTGGTCGAACTCACCAACGGCTGCATCTGCTGCACGCTGCGCGAGGACCTGCTGACCACGGTCGGCGAGCTCGCCGCGGAGGGGCGCTACGACCACGTCGTCGTCGAGTCGACCGGGATCTCCGAGCCGATGCCGGTCGCGGCGACGTTCGAGTGGACCTTCGACGACGGCACCGCGCTCTCCGACGTCGCGCGGCTGGACACGATGGTCACCCTCGTCGACGCCTCGACCTTCGAGACGCTCCTGACCAGCGAGGACTCGCTCGCCGACCGCGAGCTGCAGGCCGCCGAGGGCGACGAGCGGACCCTGTCGGACCTGCTCGCCGACCAGGTCGAGTTCGCGGACCTGCTGGTGCTCAACAAGACCGACCTCGTCGCGCCGCACGCGCTGGGCCGGATCGAGGCGCTGCTGTCGCGGATGAACCCGGGCGCACGCCGGGTCCGCGCGGTGCGTGGCGGCGTGCCGGTCGCCGAGCTGCTCGACACCCACCGCTACGACCCGGCGGCGGCGTCCGCGACACCCGGCTGGGCGCAGGAACTCAACGGCAGCCACACCCCCGAGACCGAGGAGTACGGGATCGCGAGCGTGACCTGGCGGGCCGGACGCCCCTTCCACCCCGCCCGACTGCTCGACGCGCTCGCCGAGTGGCCCGGACTGCTGCGCAGCAAGGGCTTCTGCTGGCTGGCGACCCGGCCCGACGTCGCCGGCCTGTGGTCGCAGGCCGGCCCGAACATGGCCCTGGATCCGGCGGCGCCGTGGTCGTCGTTCGACGGGCCGCGCGGGCAGGAGATCGTGTTCATCGGGCTCGGCCTGACCCGCGACGCCGTCACCGCGCGCCTCGACCCGGCCCTGCTCACCGACGACGAGCTGCTCGCCGGGCCCGGCTCCTGGCGCGACCTGGACGACCCGCTGCCCACCTGGGACCTCGACGACCTGCACGACCACGGGATCCACGAGCACACGCCCGTGGCCGGGTAGCGTCCGCGCACGTGCCCGACCTCACCCCGGACGAGTTCCGAGCCCTCGGCCACCTGTTCGTCGACGCCGTCGCCGACGCCCGCGCCGGGATCGAACGTCACCCGGTCCGCGACGTCGTCGAGCCCGGCACCGTGCGGGCCCGCTTCCCCCGCGAGGCGAACGAGGACCCCGAGCCGCTCGCGGCGTTCCCGTCGCTGGTCGAGGCCGTCACCGGTGACGCCGACACCCGCTGGCAGCACCCCGGGTTCCACGCGTTCTTCCCGGCGAACGCGTCGCTGACCTCGCTGCTGGGTGAGCTGCTCTCCGGCGGGGCCGGGGCGCAGGGGATGCTCTGGTCGACCTCGCCCGCGTGCACCGAGGTGGAGCAGGCGGTCACCGACCAGGTGGCCCGGGCGCTCGGGCTGGACGAGACGTTCACCCACGACGGCGGCGGGGGCGGCTCGATCCAGGACTCGGCGTCCTCGGCGGCGCTGGTCGCGCTGACCGCCGCGCTGCACCGGGCCGCCCCGGACCCGGACTCCGGCTGGCGCGTGCGCGGGGTGACCGGCCGGGAACGCGTCTACGTCACGGCCGAGACGCACTCGTCGCTGGCCAAGGCGGTGCGGGTGGCCGGGCTCGGCGCGGACGGGCTGCGGACCGTCCCGTGCACCCCGGGCTCCCGGGCGATGGACCCGGCCGCGCTGGCCGACACCCTGGCCGCGGACGTCGCCGCAGGGCTGGTCCCGGTCCTGGTGTGCGCGACGGTCGGGACGACCTCGACCGGGTCGAGCGACCCGGTCGCGGCGCTGGTCACGGCGGCGCGACCGTACCGGGCCTGGGTGCATGTCGACGCCGCGTGGGCGGGCGTCGCCGCGCTCTGCCCGGAGCACCGCTGGGTGCTCGACGGCGTGAACCCGGGCCCCGGGCCCGGCGTCGACTCCTTCTGCACCGACGCCCACAAGTGGCTGCTCACCGCGTTCGACGCCTCGCTGCTCTGGGTGCGCGACGCCCGCGCGCTGCCGGCCGCGCTGTCGATCACCCCGGCCTACCTGCGCGACGCGCACTCCGACACCGGCGCCGTCGTGGACTTCCGGGACTGGCAGGTCCCGCTCGGGCGCCGGTTCCGGGCACTGAAGCTGTGGGCGGTGCTCCACGGCCAGGGGCTGTCCGGGCTGCGGTCGCACCTGCGCGGCCACGTGGACCTCGCCGCCGAGCTGGCCGAGCGGGTCCGCGGGCACGACGACCTGGAGCTGGCGTGCGCGCCGGTGCTGTCCCTGGTCTGCCTCCGCTCGCGCTCCGGCGACGCCGCGACCACCGCGCTGCTGGAGCGCGCCAACGCCGACGGACGGGTGCTGCTCACCGGCACCGAGGTCGACGGGCACCCGGTGGTGCGGGTGGCGTTCGGCGGGGTCACCACGGGCCGCGAGCACCTCGAGGTCGTGTGGGATGTCCTGTCTGCCCGATCGTGATCGCCGTGGGTAAGGTTCGCCTGTCCACCCGGAAGGGTGTACTGACCTGATCCCCCGGCGCCCGGTGCACCCCGCCCGCACGGGTCCCGTCGAAAGGACCGCCCCCATGCCCCGACCCCTGCTCCGCGCGCTCGCCGCGTGCGTGGTCCTGTTGCTGGCACTCGCCGGCTGCTCCTCCGGGGGCTCCGGCGACGCGGCACAGCCCGCCCCCGCCGACGACGCCCCCACCGGGGCGTTCCCGGTCACCCTCACCCACGCCTTCGGGCAGACGACGATCCCCGCCGCGCCGCAGCGGGTCGTGACCGTCGGCTTCAACGACGCCGACTTCGCCCTCGCCCTCGGCGTGAAGCCGGTCGGGGTCCGCGAGAACATCGGCGACTACGACTACGCGAAGCGCCCCTGGGCGCAGGAGGCACTCGGCGGGACGCAGCCGCAGCTGCTGACCGGGTCCCAGATCCCGGTCGAGCAGGTCGCCGCACTACGGCCCGACCTGATCCTCGGCGTCTACTCCTTCATGGACCAGGCGACCTACACCGCGCTGTCGCAGATCGCGCCGACCGTCGCCCAGGGCACCCCCGACGGCACGAACGCCGCGGGCTGGGAGGAGCAGACCCGCATCACCGGGCAGGCCACCGGGCGCACCGAGCAGGCCGAGCAGGTCATCGCCGCGACCCGCGCCGAGTTCGACGAGGCCAAGGCGGCCCACCCCGACTTCGCGGGCACGAACCTGAAGATGGACTTCTTCATCGAGGGCGTCCCCTACGACATGGGCACCGACGACCTGCGCGCCCAGATCTTCGCCGGCCTCGGCTTCACCGTCCGGCCGGACTCGCAGACCCTCTCGCTGGAGCGCCAGGGCGACCTCGACAGCGACGTGCTCGTGGTGCTGGGCCGTTCGCGCGCCGAGTCCGAGGCCGACCCGGTGTTCCGCGCGATCCCGGCGGTCCAGCAGGGCCGGGTCGCCTACCTCGGGCCGTTCGAGACCGAGTTCGCCGCCGCGCTGGGCTACTCCAGCCCGCTGTCGCTGCCCTACGCCATCGACACCGTCGCGCCGCAGCTCGACGCGGCGCTGCAGGGCCGGGCCCCCGGCAGCTGAGCCGGCGCCCGCGCACCGGTGCCGTGAACGTCACGTCACCGGTGCGCGCAACCCCTTGTCCCGCCCCGCCGCGCCGACGACTGTGATCGCGGCCCCGTCAGGGCGGCGGGCCACGGTGAGGGGGCTCGGTGACTTCGACGCGGGAACGACGGCGCGGCTGGACCGTGGTGCACGGCGGCAAGGCCCCGCCGCCCGGCGAGGTCGTGGGCCCGCAGGAGCGGCTGTCCTGGCCGCGCACCGTCGGCCTCGGCGGCCAGCACGTGATCGCGATGTTCGGCGCGACGTTCGTCTTCCCGGTCCTCATGGGACTGAACCCGAACATCGCGATCCTGATGTCCGGCGTCGCGACCGCGCTGTTCCTGCTGATGACCCACGGCCGGATCCCCAGCTACCTGGGGTCCTCGGCGTCGTTCGTCGGCGGGGTCGCGGCGATCCGCGCCCAGGGCGGGGACTCCGCGGCCGTGACCGGCGCGATCGTCGTCGCCGGGGTGGTCCTGCTGCTGGTCGGCGTGGTCGTCCACCTGGTCGGCGCCCGCGTCGTGTCCCGGCTGCTGCCACCCGCGGTGACCGGCGCCGTCGTCATGCTGATCGGGTTCAACCTCGCCGGGGTCGCCTCGACCGTCTACTGGCCACAGGACCAGTGGGCCGCGCTGGTGACGATGGTCGTGGTGATCGCCGCCGCGGTACTGCTGCCGGGTTTCTGGGGCCGGATCGGGGTGCTGATCGGCCTGGTCGCCGGGTTCGCCTTCTCGCTGCTGCTCGACGCCACGACCGGTCCGATCACCGCGCCCGACGCGAGCGGGGACGTCGGCACCCGGATGCGGGTCGACCTGTCCGGGGTCGGGTCCGCGGACTGGGTGGGGCTGCCGCCCGCCACCCAGACCGGACCGGACGGCATGGAGATCGCCGGCTGGCACTGGCCGACGTTCTCGTTCGCCTTCGCGCTCCTCGTGCTGCCCTCGGTGATCGCGCTGGTCGCGGAGAACGCCGGGCACGTCAAGGCCGTCGAGGGGATGACCGGCGAGCGCCTCGACCCGTACCTGGGCCGGGCGCTGGCCGCGGACGGCGCGGGCACCATGCTGGCCGGCCTGGTCGGCGGCTCCCCCACCACGACCTACGCGGAGAACATCGGCGTGATGGCCGCGACCCGGGTCTACTCCACCGCCGCGTACTGGGTGGCCGCGGCCGTCGCGGTGCTGCTGGGGTTCTGCCCGAAGTTCGGGGCGCTGATCGTCGCGGTGCCGGGCGGGGTGCTCGGCGGGCTCACCGTGGTCCTCTACGGCATGGTCGGGCTGCTCGGGGCGGCCATCTGGATCCGCAACGGGGTCGACCTGGCCCACGCCGCGAACCTGGTGCCGCTGTCCGCCGGGCTGATCATCGGCATCGGCGGGGCGAGCCTGTCGGTGGGCGGGTTCGAGCTGTCCGGGATCGCGCTGGGCACGATCGTGGTGCTCGTCGGCTACCACGCCCTGCACGCGCTGCTCCCCGCCGACCGGCGCCCCTCCGGGGACGGCGGGCCGCTCGGCTGAGGCTCAGGCCGCCGTGCGCACCATGACGACGGCGTCCTTGTGCGGCAGCGCGATCCGCTCGGCCTCGTCGAACCCGGCCCGGCCGAACGCCCCCCGCGCGGCGGTGTTGCGGGCGTCGGGCTCGGCGAGCACCCGCGGGCACCCCGCGGCGGTCA
>NZ_WWFY01000877.1:0-8286 GCF_009864975.1 Pseudonocardia sp. SID8383 | reverse complement strand
CGGTCTCGACGTCGCCGGCCGCCTCGGCGGCGGCACCCTCGGCCGTCGGCGCCGCGGCCTCGGCCGCGGCGTCGTCCTCCCCCGCCGTCCCGTCGGAGACGATCGCGACCCCGGCCGCCTCGGTGTCCGCCTTCGCCTGCGCCGCGGCGCGTTCCAGGGCCTCCATCGAGCCGAACTCACGGCCCAGCGCCTGCGCGGCGGTCGGCCCGACGTGGCGGATCGACAGTCCCACCAGCACCCGCCACAGCGGCCGGTCCTTCGCCGCCTCCAGGTTCGTGAGCAGCTTGCGGCCGTTGACCGTCAGCTCGCCCTTCTGGTTGCGGAACAGCTCGGTCCGCAGCAGGTCGTCCTCGGTCAGGGCGAACACGTCACCCTCGTCGGTCAGCACGCCCGACGTCAGCAGCGCCACCGCGGCCTCGTAGCCGAGTCCCTCGATGTCGAACGCGCCGCGGCCCGCGACGTGGAACAGCCGCTCCCGCAGCTGTGCCGGGCAGGAGCGGGCGTTCGGACAGCGCCGGTCGACGTCGCCCGCCTTCTGCTGCACGAGCGCGGTGCCGCACTCGGGGCAGTGCGTCGGCATCACGAACTCGCGCTCGGAACCGTCGCGCACGTCGGTGACCGGGCCCAGCACCTCGGGGATGACGTCGCCCGCCTTGCGGATGACCACCCGGTCGCCGATCAGCACGCCCTTGCGGCGTACCTCGTCGGCGTTGTGCAGGGTCGCCATCTCGACCGTGGACCCGGCGACCTTCACCGGCTCCATCACCGCGAACGGGGTGACCCGGCCGGTGCGCCCGACGTTGACCCGGATGTCGAGCAGCCGCGTGGTGGCCTGCTCCGGTGGGTACTTGTAGGCGATCGCCCAGCGCGGGAACCGGGAGGTCGCACCGAGTCTGCGCTGCAGCGCCACCTCGTCGACCTTCACCACGACGCCGTCGATCTCGTGCTCGACGTCGTGCCGGTGCTCGCCCCAGTGCTCGACGTACTCGATCACCTTCTCGATGCCCCGCAGCACGGTCGTGCGCGGAGAGATCGGCAGGCCCCAGGCGACCAGCGCGTCGTAGGCGTGGGACTGGGTGTCGGGGGTGAACCCCTCCCGCTTGCCGAGGCCGTGGCAGATCAGCCGCAGGTTGCGCGAGCCGGTGACCCGGGGGTCCTTCTGCCGCAGCGAGCCGGCCGCGGTGTTGCGGGGGTTCGCGAACGGCTCCTTGCCCGCCTCGACCAGCGAGGCGTTGAGCCGCTCAAAGTCCTCCAGCCGGAAGTAGACCTCGCCCCGGACCTCGACGAGTCCCGGCACCGGGAACTCGTCGGTGGCGGTGAGCTGCTCGGGCACCTCGGCGAGGGTGCGCATGTTGAGCGTGATGTCCTCGCCGGTGCGCCCGTCACCGCGGGTCAGCGCGCGGGTGAGCCGCCCGTCGGTGTAGAGCAGGTTCACCGCCAGTCCGTCGATCTTGAGCTCGCACAGGTAGTGCAGGTCCTCGCCGACCTCCTTCGTCACCCGCTCCTGCCAGGTGCGCAGGTCGTCGGGCGAGAAGGCGTTGTCCAGCGACAGCATCCGCTCGAGATGGTCGTGGGCGGTGAAGTCGGTGGAGAACGTGCCGCCGACGCGCTGGCTCGGCGAGTCCGGCGTGACCAGCTCGGGGTGCGCCTCCTCCAGCGCGAGCAGCTCGTGCCACAGTTCGTCGAACTGGCCGTCGGAGACGACCGGCGCGTCCAGCACGTAGTACCGGAACTGGTGGTCGGCCACCTCGGCCGCCAGCTGCGCGTGGCGCTCGCGGGCCTGCGGGGCGTCGGACTGGGAGCTCACGACGCGCAGGTTAGCGGCGACCCCCGACAGCCACCCGTCGCCGAGGGTTCCCGGACGGGTGGCGGGCCGGGTCCGGTACCGCGGTCGCCGCCCGGCGGGGTGGCCGCGGCACCCCTACCGTGGCGGGGTGGACCAGGCCGCCGTGGAACTCGCGCACCGGATGTTCGACCTGGCCCGCGAGGGTGCGGCGGAGCAGCTGGCCGCCTACCTCGACGCAGGCGTCCCGGTCGGGCTGACCGACCCCAAGGGCGACACCCTGCTGATCCTCGCCGCCTACTACGGCCACGACGCGGTCGTCGCCGACCTGCTGGCCCGCGGCGCGACGCCGGACCACACCAACGACCGCGGCCAGACCGCGCTCGCCGCCGCGCTGTTCGCCCGGTCGGCGCCGTCGGTGACCGCGCTGCTCGCCGCGGGCGCCGACCCGCACCACGGCAGCCCGTCGGCGTGGGCGACCGTCGAGCACTTCGACCTGCCCGACATGCGGGCGCTGCTGGAAGCGGGGGCCTGAGCCGTGCTGCGGCTGGGGTTCCCGGTCGTCGGCGTCGCCGATCTCGACCGGGCCGCCGCGTTCTGGGCCGCCGCGCTGCACCTGCAGGTCTCCGAGGAGTGGGCGAGCCCCTCCTGGCGCACCCTGACCGGCCCCGGCGGCGGCCGGGTACTCGGCCTGATGCACAGTGCCTCCCCACCCGAGCCCAGGCCCCGCCTGCACCTGGACCTCCTGGTCGACACCACCGACGAGCAGGAGGCCGAGGTCGCGCGGCTCGGATCGCTGGGGGCGACCCTGCCCGACTGGGACGGCTACCCCGCCGAGCCCGACTTCGTCGTCCTCGCCGACCCCGACGGCAACGTGTTCTGCGTGGTCGACCTGAGCCGGGCGCCGTCCTCGGAGGCTGTCGGTGGCGGCGCCTAGAATGCGGGTGTGAGCACCACCGAGAGCGACGCCCGGCAGCCCGGATCCGCCACCGACGCACGCGTCGTCGGCGAGACCGCCCGCCGGCGCACGTTCGCGGTGATCTCCCACCCCGACGCGGGCAAGTCGACCCTGACCGAGGCGCTGGCGCTGCACGCCGAGGTCATCGACTCCGCGGGTGCGGTGCACGGCAAGTCCGGCCGCAAGGGCGTCACCTCGGACTGGATGGAGATGGAGCGCGCCCGCGGCATCTCGGTGTCCTCGGCGGTGCTGCAGTTCGCCTACCGCGACTGTGTGATCAACCTGCTCGACACCCCCGGCCACGGCGACTTCTCCGAGGACACCTACCGGGTGCTCGCCGCCGTCGACGCCGCGGTGATGCTGCTCGACGCCGCGAAGGGCCTCGAGCCGCAGACCCTCAAGCTCTTCGACGTCTGCCGCTCGCGCGGTGTCCCGATCGTCACCTTCGTCAACAAGTGGGACCGGCCCGGCCGCGAGGCCCTGGAGCTGCTCGACGAGGTCGAGCAGACCATCGGCCTGCGCCCGATGCCGCTGACCTGGCCGCTGGGCATCGCAGGGCAGTTCAAGGGGCTCATCGAGCGCACCACCGGCGAGTACACCGCGTTCACCCGCGCCGCGGGCGGCGCGACCAAGGCCACCGCGCACGTCGTCGACGCCGAGACGATCGCCGCGCAGGAGCCGGAGTACTGGCAGAACGCGCAGGACGAGCTGGGCCTGCTCGACGAGATCGGCGCCGGGTTCGACGAGGAGGGCTTCCGCTCCGGCAAGGCCACCCCGGTGCTGTTCGGGTCGGCGCTGTCGAATATCGGCGTCGCCCGGCTGCTCGACTCGCTGGTCGACCTGGCCCCGCCGCCCGCCCCCCGCCCGGACGTGAAGGGCGACGACCGCCCGCTCGAGGCGCCCACCTCCGGACTGATCTTCAAGGTCCAGGCCGGCATGGACAAGGCGCACCGCGACCGGATGGCGTTCCTGCGGATCTGCTCGGGCCGGTTCGAGCGCGGCATGGTGCTCACCCACGCCGCGACCGGCAAGCCGTTCGCCACCAAGTACGCGCAGTCGGTGTTCGGCGCCGAGCGCAAGACCGTCGAGGAGGCCTTCCCCGGCGACATCGTCGGCCTGGTCAACGCCACCGCCCTGCGCCCCGGCGACACCCTCTACGCCGCCGACCCGGTCGAGTTCCCGTCGATCCCGGCGTTCGCCCCGGAGCACTTCGCGGTGATCCGTGCGAAGGACGCAGGCAAGTACAAGCAGTTCCGCAAGGGGATCGAGCAGCTCGGCAACGAGGCGGTCATCCAGATCCTGCGCTCGGACCTGCGCGGCGACCAGGCGCCGGTGCTCGCCGCGGTCGGGCCGCTGCAGTTCGACGTCGTCACCACGCGGCTGGAGACCGAGTTCAACGCCCCGGTCACCCTCGACCGGCTGCCGTACCAGATCGCGCGCCTGGTCGACCCCGAGGCGGTCGAGGCGCTGGCCGGGCAGTCCGAGTGCGAGGTCCTGCGACGCGCCTCGGACGGCGAGCACCTCGCGCTGTTCACCAACAAGTGGCGGATGGACATCATCCAGCGCAAGTTCCCCGACATGCGGTTCGAGGCCATGCCCGCCGGGTCGTCGATCTCCTGATCCGCTGAGCACCGTCGCCGCGGTCGGGGCCGCGCTGCTCGCGGCGCTGCTGTTCGCGCTCGCCGCCGTCGCCCAGCAGACCTCGGCGGCGGCGGACCCGCACGACCGCGGCACGGCGATGCTCGCCCGGCTGGTCCGCGACCCACGTTGGCTCGCCGGCTCGCTGGGTGACACGGTGGCGTTCGCGATGCAGGCCGTTGCGCTCGGGTTCGGGTCGCTGCTGCTGGTGCAGCCGCTCATCGTGACCCAGCTGGTGTTCGCGCTGCCGCTGGCCGCGTGGTGGGCCGGGCGGCGCCCGTCGCGCCGGGAGCTGGTCTGGGCCGCGGTGCTGGTGGTGGCGCTGGTGCTGTTCGTGACCGTCGGCGAGCCGACCGCCGGGGTCGACCGGGCGGGCCTCGCGGCCTGGGCGCCGACCGGGTCGGTGCTGCTCGTGCTGTTCGTCGCGTGCCTCGTCGCGGCCCGGAGCGCGACCGGTACCGCCCGGGCGCTGTTGCTCGCCGCGGCGACCGGGATCGCCTACGGCGTCGTCGCCGCGCTCACCCTCGGCGTGGTCGACACGCTGTCCGACGGGCTCGTCGCGCTGCTGACGTCGTGGGAGACCTGGGCGCTCGCGGTCGCCGTCGTCGGGGGCACGCTGCTGCAGCAGACCGCGTTCCAGGCCGGCGCGCTCGGGGCCTCGCTGCCGGCGGTGGTCGTCGGGGAACCGGTGGTCGCGGCGGTCGTCGGGGTGACCGTGCTCGACGAGCGGCTGGCCACCGGCGGGGCGGGGTGGCTGCTCGTCGCGGTGCTGGTGGTCGTGCTCGTGGTGGCGACGGTCGCGCTGGCGCGGGCGAGCGCGGGATCCGGGGAGCGGTCAGGGGTCCTCGACACCGGCGAGCAGGCGTCGTAGCAACCCGTCGAGGAGAGTGCGGTCGTCCGGGCCGAGCGGGCCGAGGATCCGCCGCTCGTCGTCGACGTGGTCGGCGACGGCCCGGTCGACGAGCTCGCGGCCGGGGTCGGTGAGGCGGGCCAGGATGCTGCCGAGGTTCTCCGGGTCGAGGCTGCGCGTGGTCGAGCCGGTGGGTCGTCGCGGCCGGGGACAGCATGAGCGCGCGGCTGAGGCCGGCGAGCACGCGTCGCGGACTCGCGGACCGGCGGAAGACGATCTACCGCCGGGCCTGTGATGGACCGGGCAGCCGAGGACATCCGCCTGGCCACCACCGACCCGTCGGTCACGTACCGGCGATCGCGGCGACACACCTCCGAGGCACGGCAGGGTGCGCGACCCGGGCCACCTGCGCGCAGCCTCCCGCCGCGCCATCGCCCACCACACCGCCGGAGGACCCGAACCATCTCGCATCGGAACTACTTGCCTGAGCGGCAACTAGCTGGCACGCTCGACCCCGACGACACCGATGGGGGCTCGGATGGACACTCCGGACGCACGACGAGCGACCGAGGCGCTTCAGGAGATCGAGGCGGCACGACGGGCCGTGGACGCCGCAGACCGGCGCTCTCGGCCCGCGGTCCTGATCGCCACCGCCGCGCTCACCGTCCTCGACTTCGCTGCGAAGGACCACCTGCCGCGACGCGGTCAGCGGGTCGTCACCGCGGTCGCCCTCGCCGGCGTGCTCGGCGTCTCACTCGCCGACGTGCGTTCCACTCCGGTCGTCGTCTATGCGGCCGCTGACGGACCCGCCCCGGGCAGGGCCGCGGCGTTGTTCGGAGCCTCCATCGGCTGGTTCGCGGCCGAGCGGGTGGCCGTCGCCCTCCTACGACGCAGCCGGCTGCGCCGCCCGAACACCGCCGCCGGGATCCTCCTCGGCGTGTCACGCCCGCTCGGGAGCGTCCTCGTCACCCGGATCCTGCCACGCGCCGGTCGCGATGTCTGAGGACTCTCCCGACACCCGACTGGTCCCGCTGCTCCTGGACCCGACCCGCCTGCGTGTGGTCGCGACACTCCTCGCCGCAGGCGAGGTCGAGTTCGCGTTCGTCCGCGACAGGGTCGGACTGAGCGACTCCGCGCTGTCGAAGCAGGTCAAGGCCCTGTCCGACGCCGGCGTGGTGACCTCGCGGCGGGAGCCGCACGGGCCCGCGCGCCGGACGTGGCTGCGGCTCAGCCCGGACGGGCGACGGCAGGTCGAGGTCCACGTCGGCGCGTTGCGCGACATCGCCGGTGGCGCCGACGGGTCCGGATCCGGGTGACGCGCCGCGCCGGGGAGAAGGAACCGCGACCGTCGGCCGGTGGGACACGGCCCCCGCTCCGGGCGACACCCGACGGCGTCGGGCGTCGACGCTTCTGCACCGCGAGGGGAGCAGGGTCTCCCGCTCCCCGCGCTGCGACTCATCGGGGCCGGCCCGTGACGGAACCGGCGGCGGTCGCGTAGGCGGCGGCCGGGATCTGGTCGGCGCCGAACACGACGTGCCCGACGGCGGCGACGTCGCCGCTCCCGAAGCCGCCGCACAGCTCGACCAGGGTGACCCGCTCGTCGCGGACCAGGCCGGCGGCGACGGCGGGCGCGTCCGCGGTCGACGCGACGGCGACGACCATCGAGCACTGCCCACCGGACTCGAGCACGAGGCAATCACGGTCGGGGTCGGCGCCGGGGTGCTCGACCAGGTAGGCCCAGCGGGCCGGTTCGGTGGTCATGGACCCATCGTCGGAACTGAACCCCGCTCCGGGTCAAGCCCGGTCCGGGCACACCCGGCCCCGCCGCGGGCCGCGCTGCGGTCCGGCCGGCCAGGTCAGGAGGCCAGGACGAAGAACTCCAGCGCGTTGCCGTCGGGGTCCTTGAACGACAGCGCCAGGCCGTAGTCGGCCTCGACGATCCCGTCGTGGGCGATCCCGACCGAGTCCAGGTGGTCGCGCCACAGCTCGATCTCCGCCCGGTCCGCGACGCCGAACCCGACGTGGTCCATGCCCGGCCGGTCCGGGGCGAACGCGTCACCGGTGTCGACGGAGTCGTGCCGGGTCAGGCCCAGCAGCTGGCCCGAGGGCAGCGCGAACACGCGGCGGTGGAACGGCCCGTCGGACAACGTCATCGCCGGCTCGGAGCCGATCAGCTTCGAGTACCAGGCCTCGCTGACCTCCAGGTCGGTGACCGAGAGGGCGAGGTGGTGGATGGCGGGGAACTCGGGCACGGGACGACCTCCGGATCGCATAGCGGGACGTGCATGTCCTGGGTTCCCGTTCCACCCGATGATCAATCGTGCACGACCGTTCTGCGGGCCGCGCCCCACCAGCTACCGAACCGACGCGGCGCGCCCGCCACCCGACGCGGCGGGGTACAGCGCGCGGGGCGCGACCGAGCAGGACGCCACAGGGCAGGGAGGGGGTCAGCCCGCCGCGTCGGCCGGGTCGCCGTGGCGCACGTCCACCGGCCACGCCCCGGCGGGCAGCCGGTGCAACCGGGCGTAGTGCTCGGCGATGTCGTCCGGGTCGTAGGCGGTTCCCGGCGCGACCGGCCCGCACACGGTCACGGTCGCCGACCGCACCCCTCGCGGCCCGAACTCGGCGTCGAGCAGCTCGGCCAGCGCGCGCAGCCCGGCCTTGCCCAGCGACAGGCTCGTCAGCTGCGGCAGTGGGTGCGGCATGCCGGCCGTCATCAGGTAGCTGCCGCCGTCGCCGTCGGCCATCACCGGCAGCAGCGCCGCGGCAGTGGTCACCGCGCCGCCGACGTTGACCGCCCAGGTGTCGCGCAGCGTCGCCGCGTCGAGCCCGGTGACGGTGTCGGCACGGATCACCCCGGCGTTGTAGACGACGACCTCGGGCACCCCGAGCCGCTCGACCAGGCCGCCGAGCGCGGTGCGCAGCGCCGCCTCGTCGGCGACGTCGGCGGTGGCACCGGCTGCCCCGCCGGGGAGGTCGGCGAGCAGGCCGTTGACCGTGGACGACGAGCGGGCGAGCACCCCGACGGGGTGGCCGGCGGCGGCGAAGCGGCGGGCG
>NZ_WWFY01000876.1:0-10008 GCF_009864975.1 Pseudonocardia sp. SID8383 | reverse complement strand
TCCGCGCCGCGGGCGAGGGCCGGATCGACGACGCCCTGCGCGCCGCCGCCTCGCTGATCCGGGACCGGGCGCACGAGCTGCTCGAGGTCAACGCCGCCGACGTCGCCGCCGCCGAGCGGAACGGCATGGCGGCGGGCCTGCTCGACCGGCTGCGGCTGGACCCCGAGCGGCTCGCCGGCATCGCCACCCAGCTCGAGGTGCTCGCCGCGACCCCCGAGCCGCCCACCGAGTGGCCGGTCCGCACGCTGGAGACCGGCGAGCGGGTGTTCGAGCGGCGCATCCCGGTCGGCGTCATCGGCGCGGTGTTCGAGGCCCGGCCGAACGTGACCGTCGACGTCGCCTCGCAGGTCCTCAAGGCCCGCAGCGCCGCCGTCCTGCGCACCGGGTCCGCCGCGCTCGGCAGTGCCACCGCGCTCGTCGAGCAGGTGCTGCGCCCCGCACTGGCCGACGCCGGGCTCCCCGAGGCCGCCGTGCAGCTCGTCCCGCTGCCCGGCCACGCCGGCGCCGAGGCCCTGGTCGGGTTGCCCGACCTGGTGCCGCTGGTCGTCGTCCGCGGGTCCGGGGACGTCACCCGCAAGCTGTCCGTGCTCGGCGCGACCGCGGGCACCCGGGTGCTCGCCCACGCCGACGGCGGCGGCGTCCTCTACCTCGACGCCAGCGCCACCGAGGCCGACGTCACGCGCCTGGTCACCGACTCGACCGACCGGCTCGGCGTCTGCAACCGGCTCAACCTGCTGCTCGTCGACCGGCCCGTCTACGACACCCTGCTGCCGGTCGCGAAGGCCGCCCTCGACGCCCGCGGCATCGCGCTGTCGCTGCCCCCGCACGACCACCCGCTCGGTCACGAGTGGGCGCTGGACTCCGGCGCCGAGGCGCACGTGACGGTCGCCGTCGTCGACGGCCCCGACGACGCCGCCGACACCGCCGCCCGGGAGACCTCCGGCCTGGCCGCGACGATCTGCGCCGCCGACGAGCAGGTCGCGCACCGTTTCATCGACCGCTACACCGGCACCGGGGTGTTCTGGAACGCGCCGTCGCGGCTGCTCGACGGCTACAAGCTGCTGGGGCTGCCCGAGACCGGCATCAACGTCGATCACACCCCCGGCCCCCGCGGCCCGGTCACCTACCGCGACCTCGGGCTGCGCCAGTTCGTGATCCTGCCGCCCGAGCACGCCTGACCGGGCAGGTTGTCGGGGGTGGGGGATAGCCTCGCTCCCGTGTCCGTGATCGCCGACAAATCCGCTCTCGAGCTGCACCGGGCCACGCTGGCCAACGGGCTGCGCGTGCTCGTCGTCCCGGACCCGGCCACCCCGGTGGTCGGGGTCTCGGTGCACGTCGACGTGGGCTTCCGTTCCGAGCCGGAGGGCCGCACCGGCTTCGCGCACCTGTTCGAGCACCTGATGTTCCAGGGCAGCGAGAGCCTGGAGAAGCTGGAGCACTTCCGGCAGGTCCAGTCCGCGGGCGGGATCTTCAACGGCTCGACCCACCAGGACTACACCGACTACTTCCAGGTGCTGCCCGGTGCGGCGCTGGAGCGGGCGCTGTTCCTGGAGTCCGACCGGCTGCGCGCCCCGAAGCTCACCGTCGAGAACCTGCGCAACCAGGTGGACGTCGTGAAGGAGGAGATCCGGCTCAACGTCCACAACCGCCCCTACGGCGGGTTCCCGTGGATCCTGCTGCCGCCGGTCCTCTACGACACCTTCCCGAACGCGCACAACGGCTACGGCGACTTCTCCGAGCTGGAGCAGGCGAGCCTGGACGACGCGGCCGCGTTCTTCGACACCTTCTACGCGCCGGGCAACGCGCTGGTCACCGTGCACGGTGACCTGTCCGAGCACGGCGTCGACGGCACCCTCGCCCTGGTCGAGCGGCACTTCGGGGACATCCCCGCCCGGCCCGTCCCGCAGCGGCCGTCGTTCGCCGAGCCCGCTCCCGGCGCGGAGCGGCGGCAGACCGTGGCCGACGCCCACGCCCCGCTGCCCGCCCTGGCGCTCGGCTACCGCGTCCCCGACCCGGCCGCGGAGCCCGACGCCTACCTGGCCCACGCCATGCTCGCCACCGTCCTGGCCGACGGCGAGGCCTCGCGGCTGCAGCGCCGCCTGGTCCACGGCGGCGCCGACGGAGCCGGCCTGGTCACCGACGTCTCGGCGTCCAACGGCCTGATGGGCGGCCCGTTCGACGCCCGCGACCCCGACACCTTCACGATCACCGCCGTGCACCCGACCGAGGTGTCCGCGGACCGGGTCACCGCCGCGGTCGACGAGGAGCTGGACCGCCTCGCCGAGCAGGGCCCCGGCACCGAGGAGCTGGAGCGCCAGACCGCCCGCTGGGTCGCCGCGCTGCACCGCGAGGACGACCGTGTCATGTACCGGATGCTCGGGCTCGGCGCCCGCGAACTGCTCTACGGCCGCGCCGAGCTCGCCGTGGAGCTCCCCGGCAGGCTGGCCGCCCTGACCGGTGCCGACGTCGCCGCCGCGGCCGCCCGGCTGCGTTCCTCCGGGCGGGCCGTCCTGCTGGTCGAGCCGGCCGCCGAACCGTCCGGGGACGGCGACGCGTGAGCGCTCCGACCCGTCCCGGCACCGTGAACCACACCGAAGGGGGCTCCGCGTGAGCGCCGCCCGCACACACCGCAGCGCGGAGGAGATCGGCCGCACCGAGCGCGGCCCCCGCCCGTTGCCCGCGCTCGGCCGCACCAAGGAGGTGCCGCTGCCGGACGTGCTCACCGAGACCCTGCCGAACGGGCTGACCGTCCTGGCCGCGCGCCGCCCCGGGGTCCCGCTCGTCGAGACCGTCCTGCGTATCCCGGCCGCCTCGCCGGAGCCGGTCGCCGACGCCGCCCGCACCGCGGGCACCGAGGTGCTCGCCGAGACCATCCTGACCGGCACCGCGGGCCGCGACCGGATCGGCATCGACGACGCGCTCGCCTCGGTCGGCGGGGAACTCGGCGTCGCCGTCGACCCGGAGTACCTGCAGGCGGGCGGCTCCGCGCTGGCCACCGGTCTGCCGACGGTCCTCGACGTCCTCGCCGACGTCCTCACCGCCGCCACCCACTCCGACGTCGAGGTCGCCCGCGAGCGGTCCCGGCTGGCCGAGCGGATCGCCGTCGCCCGCGCGCAGCCGCGCACCGTCGCCCGCGAGGCGCTGATGCGCCGCCGCTTCGGCGACCACCCCATCGTCTCGGAGATGCCGACCGCCGAGGCCGTCGCCGCGGTCACCCCCGAGCGCGTGCGGGAGCTGCACGCCGACGTCGTCGTCCCGGACGGGGCGAGCCTGGTCCTCGTCGGGGACATCGACCCCGAGGCCGCGATCGCCGAGGTCGCCCGCCGGCTCGGGGGGTGGACCGGAGACCACCCCGCCCGGTGGCTGTCCGCCCCGCCGGTGCCGCAGGCGGGCGACCTGGAGCTGGTCCACCGGCCCGGCTCCGTGCAGTCCCAGCTGCGTCTCACCGCGCCCGGCCTGGACCGCACCGACGAGCGCTACACCGCGTTCCAGCTCGCGAACCTCGTGTTCGGCGGTTACTTCTCCTCGCGCTGGATGGAGAACATCCGCGAGGACAAGGGCTACACGTACGGCGCGCACTCCGGGCAGGAGTTCGTGCCCGGTGGCGCGGTGCTCGGTCTCGACGCCGACGTCGCCTCCGACGTCACGGCCGCCGCCCTGCTCGAGACCCGCTACGAGCTCGGCCGCATGGTCGCGGTCCCGCCGACCGAGCAGGAGGTCACCTCGGCCCGTCGCTACGCGATCGGCTCGCTGCTGATCTCGCTGGACAGCCAGTCCGCGCTGGCCGGCACCCTGTCCGCGCTGCACGCCGCCGGGCTCGACGTCGACTGGCTCCGGGACCGGCCGCGCCGGCTGGAGGCGGTCACCGTCGACGAGGTCGCCGCGGCCGCCACCGCGCTGTTCGCGCCGACCCGGTTCACCGGGGTGGTCGTCGGGGACGCCGACGTGGTCGGGCCACCGCTCGCCGCGCTCGGCGGCGTGGTCCGCGGAGGCGGGCGATGAGCCCCGGGGACTTCTCCCTGACCGAGGAGCCGGTGCTGTCGCGCAACGCGCTCTCCCGCGACGAGAACCGGCGCCTGGACCCGGCCTACGTGCGCGACACGTGGGCGACGGCGCGCGTGGTCGTCGTCGACGAGTCCGGACGCACCCCGGTGGACTGGGAGGTCGAACCGGGCCGCGAGTTCCGCGAGGTCGACGCCGCCGCCTGGGACGACGCGGCGGGCCGTGGCGGGCACGTCCGGACCCGCGCGGGCACCGACGTCGCCGCGGAGCCGCCGGCCGAGGCCGTGCTGCTCGGCGAGCGCGAGGGCGTCCCGTACTGGGCGGTGCGCGTCGGGACCGAACGCACCGCCGACAGCGACATCTTCACCGGCGAGGGGGAGTGGGCGGACCTGCGCGCCGCGGGCGCGTTCCTCGACCCGCTCGGGTCCGGGCTGCTCACCGGCGCGGTCGCCACGCTGAACTGGCACGACCGGGCCCGGTTCTGCGCGATCGACGGCACCCGCACCCGCCCGCACAACGCGGGCTGGGCCCGGGTCTGCGACAACGGCCACGAGGAGTACCCGCGCACCGACCCGGCGATCATCTGCCTGGTGCACGACGGTGCGGACCGCGTCCTGCTCGCCCGCCAGCCGGTGTGGCCGGCCGGGCGCTACTCGGTGCTCGCCGGGTTCGTCGAGTCCGGCGAGTCGCTGGAGGCGTGTGTGCACCGCGAGATCTCCGAGGAGGTCGGCATCGCCGTGTCCGACGTGCGGTACCTCGGCAGCCAGGCGTGGCCGTTCCCGCGGTCGCTGATGGTCGGCTTCCACGCGATCGGGGACCCGGAGGTCCCGCTGACGCCGCAGGACGGCGAGATCGCCGACGCCCTGTGGATCACCCGGGACACGCTGCGGGCGGCACTGGCCCGCGGCGACTGGGGCACCCGGGACGAGCCCGAACCCACCGACGGACCGGTGGTCATGCTGCCGGGGAAGGTTTCGATCGCACGCACCATGCTGGAGTCCTGGGCCGCCGCCGGGGGCTGACCCCGCAGACGAAGCGGCGGCCCGCCCCCGGTGAGGTACCGGTGGCGGGCCGCCGCGCTCCGTGGTGGGAGATCAGAGGGAGGTGTCAGACCCCGAGCCGGGTCTTCACCTCGGAGAAGCTGGGGTTCGTCGCGACCGACTCGTCCGGGAAGACGACGGTCGGCACCGTGCGGTTGCCGCCGTTGGCCTTCTCGACGAACGCCACGGCGTCCGGCTCACGCTCGATGTCGATCTCGCGGTAGCCGATGCCGGCCTGGTCGAGCTGCAGCTTGAGACGACGGCAGAAGCCGCACCAGCTGGTCGTGTACATCGTCAGGTCCGCCATACCGGGTACAACGGGCCCGCTCGCGGGATTCTTCCCGCCCCGCTGTGACCTGCCCGGCACCCGGACGGGCGGGACGGGCGACCCGTGACCGTCGGGGGTGGGTGTCAGGATGGGTGGGTGCCGTCCCGATCCACCACCCGCCCCGCCCGTGCGACCCGCGCCGTGCCGGACCCGGCGGCCCCGATCGGCGCGGACGGTCTGGACCCCGAGCAACGGGCCGCGGTGCACGCGCCGCGCGGCCCGGTCTGCGTCCTCGCGGGGGCGGGCACCGGTAAGACCCGCACGATCACCCGGCGGATCGCCCACCTGGTGACCTCGGGCCACGTCGCCGCCACCCAGGTCCTCGCCGTCACCTTCACCGCCCGCGCCGCGGGGGAGCTGCGCACCCGGCTGCGCGCCCTCGACGCCTCCGGGGTGCAGGCCCGCACCTTCCACGCCGCGGCGCTGCGTCAGCTGCGCTACTTCTGGCCACAGATGGTCGGCGGCAGCCCGTGGCCGCTGCTCGACGGCAAGCTGCGGCTCGTCGGCCAGGCGGCCGCCCGCGCCCGGGCCGGCACCGACTCCGACGCGCTGCGCGACCTCGCCTCCGAGATCGAGTGGGCGAAGTCGACCCTGGTCGCCCCGTCGGACTACGCGGGCGAGGTCGCCCGCCGTCGCCGCGACACCCCCGGCCCGGCCGAGCAGGTGGCCGCCGTCTACGCCGCGTACGAGGAGCTGAAGAACGCGAGCGAGCAGCTCGACTTCGACGACCTGCTCCTGCACACCGCGATCGCGCTGGAGGAGCACGGCGGCGTCGCCGAGGAGTTCCGGTCCCGTTACCGGTGCTTCGTCGTCGACGAGTACCAGGACGTCACCCCGTTGCAGCAGCGCCTGCTCGACGCCTGGCTCGGCGACCGCGACGACCTCACCGTCGTCGGCGACGCCAACCAGACGATCTACACTTTCGCCGGCGCCTCCCCCCGGTACCTGCTGGAGTTCCCGCGCCGTTTCCCCGACGCCGCGGTCGTGCGCCTGCAGCGCGACTACCGCTCCACCCCGCAGATCGTCGGCTGCGCGAACCAGCTGATCGGCGCCGCCCGCAACCGGCCCGCCGGGTCCCGGCTGCAGCTCATCGGGCAGCTCCCGCCCGGCCCCGACCCGGACTTCTCCGAGCACGACGACGAGGCCGGGGAGGCCGCCGCCGTCGCGGGCCGGATCCTGACCCTGATCAACGACGGCACCGAGCCGTCGGAGATCGCGGTGCTGTTCCGGATCAACGCCCAGTCCGAGGCGTTCGAGCAGGCCCTGTCCGACGCCGGCGTGCCCTACCAGATCCGCGGCGGGGAGCGGTTCTTCAACCGGCCCGAGATCCGCCGGGCGATGCTCGCGCTGCGCACCGCAGCGCCGGACCAGCGGCCGGGCACCGATCTCGTCGACGTCACCCGCGCGGTGCTCACCGCCCGCGCCGGGCTGACCGACGAGCCGCCGAAGGGCGCGACGCTGCGCGCGCAGTGGGAGTCGCTGCTGGCGCTGGTCGGCGTCGCCGAGGAGCTGGCCGCGGTCGAGCCGCAGGCCGACCTGCGCCGGTTGTGCGGGGAGCTGGAGACCCGCGCCGACCACGCGCAGGCGCCCGTCGTCAACGGCGTCACGCTGGCGTCGTTGCACGCAGCGAAGGGCCTGGAGTGGGATGCGGTGTTCCTCGTCGGACTCGCCGACGGCACCCTCCCCATCGGTCACGCCGGGGACGACGAGGCCGCCGTCGAGGAGGAACGCCGGCTGTTCTACGTCGGCGTCACCCGCGCCCGGCGGGTGCTGTCGATGTCGTGGTCGCTGACCCGGGCCTCCGGGCGCGGTCCGAAGCGACGCCGCTCGCGGTTCCTGTACGGACTGATCCCGGACTCGCACCCGGCGTCCCGGGTGGCCGGCGAGCGCCGGCCCGGGGGTGCCCGGCCCAAGTGCCGCGTCTGCGGGACCCCGCTGTTCGGGACCACCGCCACCAAGCTCTTGCGCTGCGACGACTGCCCGTCCGATGTGGACCTGGAATTGCTGGACCGCCTCAAGCAGTGGCGGTCGGCGGCGGCGAAGGCGCAGGACGTGCCCGGCTTCGTCGTGCTCACCGACGCGACGCTCACCGCGATCGCGGAGCAGCGGCCCGCCGGACCGTCGGCGCTGGTGGGCATCCCGGGGATCGGCGCGGCCAAGCTGGACCGCTACGGCGACGACGTGCTGCGGGTGCTCGCCGAGCACGCGGCGGAGGGTTCACGACCCCCTCTTCGGTAGGGATCGGCGTGAACTTCCGGCGAGACTTCGAATAATCGGTTGCCGTGCCGTGCGCAGCACTTCTACTGTCGTCGGCACCAGGTGGAGCGCCATGCTCCCGACACAGACGCGTCGCGCGGGAGACCGCGGACGGAACCGGAGGAGGTGACGAGATGGGCACGATCGACACGACCGACCTGATCGGCATGACCCTGTCCGTCCCGGCCCCGGTGTGCGTCCCGGAGCAGACCGTCGTCGCGCACGACGTCGCTCACGCGGGCATCGCGGTCACCGGGGAGTCCGGCGTCCGTCGTCGCCACCAGGGGGTGGCGCTGCTCGCGCCGTCGACGCTCCGCGCCACGGGTGAGGTGTACCCGCTGGGCGGCATGCCGGTCGCGGTCACCGGCCCGATCTTCGATGACAAGTGCACAGCTGCGTTCGTTCCCGGGCGCCGAGGGGGTACCTGACCCTCAGCACCCAGCGAGTCCCATCGGGGCCGCGGAACCCACGCACACGGGTTCCGCGGCCCCGATTTTTTTGTCCCCGATTCCGTCCCGAGAGATGACAGATCCCGACCAGGCCGGTCTGACCAGTTACAGAGAAGTTCGATCGAGGAGGTCGATCGTGTACGTGCGATCCGTTCCGTGTGACGGCGGAATGATCACCGAGCAGTCCGGCGGCGGCGCCGGACCCGACGAGGTGCGGCTGCGGTCCGTGCCGAGCGTGGGCTCAGCCCTGCCCTGCCGCAACGGCGACGCCGACCTGTGGTTCGCCGAGGCCCCGGCCGAGCTGGAGGAGGCGAAGTCCCGCTGCGGCGGCTGCCCGCTCCGGCAGGCCTGCCTGGACGGTGCGCTGGAGCGCGCCGAGCCGTGGGGTGTGTGGGGAGGCGAGATCTTCGACCACGGTCGGGTGATCCCACGCAAGCGCCCGAGGGGGCGTCCCCGCAAGGCCGACCTGGAGCGCGACCGGGCCCTGGCCCTGGCCGCGAGCCGCTGACCACAGCTGCACGGGCGCGACGCGCACCGCGGCGCCGCCGACCCACCAGACCCGAGGAGACCGAGACATGAACGACCTGAAGCCGGCACCGGCCGTGCGACCGATTCCCCGCACCGACCGTTCGTCCCACCTCGTGAACCAGGAGAACGTGATGACGCTCATCCAGGAAGCGCTGGCGAGATCCCATCAGCAGGAGGCACAACGGGCGGCGGCCGAGCACCGGCTCGCACGCCGGCTCACCGCGGGCCGCGGCTGGTCCCGGATCGCGGCCTGGGCCGCCTCCCGCGCCGAGCGGGCGCGGCTGCGCGCCGGCTGATCCCGCCGCCGACCGATGCGATCGGTGCCCCGTCCGGACCCGACGTCCGGGCGGGGCACCGTCGTGTCCGGGGCCTGCCGGTCCGCCGGTGGGAGAGGGTGCCTCCTCGTCGCTTTGCTCTGCTCACCGATACGCAACACCCCAGTTCAGGGCGCTGGCGACTCCGTGAAGGCGTCGGCGAACTCCGCCGACGGGACGATCTCGGTGATCACGTCGACCAGTACCCCGTCCGGCCCGGCGACGACGAAGTGCCGCTGCCCGAAGTCCTCGTCGCGTACCGTTAGCAGCGCCTCCAGCCCACCGCGGACGACGAGACGGTCCCACTCGGCGTCGACGTCGTCGACCTCGAGGTTCACCAGCGTCCCGGCGGCGGACCGGCCGCGGTACGCCGCCGGGATCGTCGGATGGTCCCGGTCGAGGACGGCGAGCTCGAAGCGTCCGCGACGGAGGCTGACGTACCAGTCGGTGTCGAAGACGACCTCGAATCCCATCGGACCGGTCCAGAACGCGCGGGCGGCCGGGACATCGGCCGTCGCGAGGACCGGGTAGCAGCTGCGGAGCACGGCACCCTCCCATTCGCATACATACGGTATGTGAAATCTAGTGACGTACCTTCGGTACGTCAATCGGGGAGGGGGCATGGCGTTCGGTCCGGACAGCGCGAGCGGACCCGGTAGGCGCTGCTGGACGAGGCGGAGTGCCTGTTCGCCCACAACGGGTACGGCGCGGTCGGGCTGCCGACCGTCGTCGCCGGGGCCGGGGTGACGACGGGCTCGCCCTCCCATCAGTTCGACGGCAGCGCGGCGCTGTTCGCCGCGGTCCTGGAGCGGTGGCGGACCGGGTGGCGGATCGGGTGGTCGACGCGGGGAGGCGGTCCCCGACCCGTGGGGGCGGCTCGTCGCCGGGTGCCGGGTGTTCCTCGGCGCCGCACGGAGCCGTCTGCGGCGCGGATCATGCTCGTCGACGGGCCCGGCCTGCTGGGCTGGGGCGCGCCGGCGCGAGCTGGGCGCCGAGTCGTCGGGACGGCACCTTGTCGAGGCGCCGGCCGATCCCGGCGAGCGCGGGGCGCCGGTGCGCAGCCGGTCGAGCCGCTGGCCCGACTGCTGTCG
>NZ_WWFY01000875.1:0-11148 GCF_009864975.1 Pseudonocardia sp. SID8383 | reverse complement strand
CCCCGGACGGTGGGCGGGCGGTTCCTCGACCGGGACCGCGGCCGCGGTCGCGGCCGGCGTCGTCCCGTTCGGGCTCGGGACCGACGTCGGCGGCTCGGTCCGGCTGCCCGCGGCCTGGTGCGGCCTGACCGGGCTGAAGCCCACGGCCGGGGCGGTGCCGCGCACCGGGGTGATGCCGCTGTCCTGGACCACCGAGACGGTCGGCCCGCTGGCCCGCGACGCCCGCACCGTCGGTCTGCTGTTCGGCCTGCTCCGCGGCCCGGACGGCGTCGACCCCCGGGTGCCGCAGCTGCCGCCGCTGCCACCGACGACGGTCCCGGCCGACCTGCGCGGCCTGCGGGTCGCCCGTCCCGGCGGCTACCTCACCGCGCTGTGCGACGCGGCCGTCCGGGCGGGCGTGGACCACCTCGTCGACGTCCTCACCGACGCCGGGGCCACCGTCGTGCCGGGCGAGATCCCGTCGGCCGAGCAGGCGCTGCCCATCGGCTACCAGGTCGTGTTCACCGAGGCCGCCGCGGTGCACCGGGTCGACGCCGACCGCTGGGGCGACTACGACCCGGTGACGGTGCGCCGGATCAGCCAGGGCATCACCACACCGGCCGCCGACCTCCTGCGGGCCCTGCAATTCCGGGTGCAGCTGCAGGCCGAGCTGGACGCCGTGTTCGCCGGGGCCGACCTGGTCGTCGTCCCCACCACGCCCGCGACCGCGCCGCGGCTGCCGGACTGCACGGTCGTCGTCGACGGGGAGCGGTACCCGCTCTACGCGGCGCAGTCGCGCGCCACGATGCTCGGCAACCTCACCGGGGCGCCCGGGCTGGCCCTGCCGACCGGCCTCGCCCCCGACGGCTGCCCGGTCTCGGCGCTGCTCATCGCCCGTCCGCACGACGAGATCACCGCGCTGCGGGTCGCCGCCCTGTTCCAGGAGCGCACCGACCACCACCGGCGCACCCCACCGGTCGCCGACCGGATCACCTGACCGTCCCACTCCGACCCGGAGGTCACCGATGACCACCATCCCGGCCCCGTCCACGACCACCTCGCTGTCCGCCACCGTCGGCGCGTTCGCGGCCCGCGCGACCCTCGACGACGTCCCCGCCGAGGTGCAGGAGCGGGCCCGCCACCTGATCCTCGACGCCGTCGGGCTGGCGTTCGCCTCGACCGCGTACGGCTTCCCGGGGGTCGCCGTGGCGGCCCTGGCGTCCTTCGGGGGCGCGGGCGACCAGCCCGTGCTCGGCCTGCCCGACCGGCTCCCGGCCCGTGACGCCGCGATGCTCAACGGCGTGCTGATCCACGGCATGGACTTCGACGACACCCACATCCCGGCCGTCACCCACGTCTCCGCCGCGGCGCTGCCCGCTGCGCTCGCCGCGGCCGTCGCCCGCGGGGCGGACACCCGGACGCTGCTCCTGGCCTACGTGCTCGGTGTCGAGGTCTCGGCCCGGGTCGGTATCGGCGGCGCGGGCGGGTTCCACGACGTCGGGTTCCACCCCACCGCGGTGGCCGGGGCGTTCGGGTCCGCCGTCGCCGCCGGGAAGGTGGCGGGCCTGGACGCCGACGGTCTCGCGACGGCGCAGGGCGTCGTCGGCTCGATGAGCTCCGGGCTGCTGGAGTTCCTGGCCGACGGGGCCTGGACCAAGCGGCTGCACCCGGGCTGGGCCGCGATGTCCGGGCTCACCGCGGCCGGGTTCGCCGAGGCGGGCTGGAGCGGGCCGGGCGCGGTCTACGAGGGCCGGTTCGGCCTCTACAACTCCCACCTGGCCGGGCGCGAGACCCGGCCCGGCGCGGTCGGCGAGGGTCTGGGCGGAACCTGGGAGCTGATGCGGACCGCGGTCAAGCCGTACCCGATCTGCCACTTCATCCACGCCTTCGCCGACGCCGCGCTGCTGCTGCGCCCCGAGATCGGCGACACCGCGATCACCGGGATCCGCTGCGCGATCCACCCGGTGCCCGGCAAGGTCGTGTGCGAGCCGGCGGAGGCCAAGTGGACCCCGCGCGACGAGTACGACGCCAAGTTCAGCCTCCCCTTCGTCGTCGCGACCACGCTGCTGCGCGGCCGCTTCGGGCTGACCGAGCTGTCCGACGCGGCACTCGCCGACCGCGCCGCGCTCGACCTCGCCCAGAAGGTGCGGGTCACCGACGACCCGGACAGCGCCTTCCCTGCCGCCTACTCCGGCGCGATCGAGATCGAGCTGGCCGACGGCCGGGTCCTGCGCCACCGCGAGCAGGTCAACCGCGGCCATGACGAGCGCCCGCTCACCAACGACGACGTCGTCGCCAAGTTCCGGGAGACGATCGGCACGGTCGCCCCGGCGGCCGTCGCCGACCGGGTGCAGCGCGCGGTGCTGGGGCTCGGCGACGACACCCCGGCCGTGGAGTTCGCCGAGGCCTGCCGTGGCTGACCGCCCGGTGCGGGTGGGGGTGTTCCTGACCCACCAGCAACCCGCCGGGCGGGACCCGCTGCTCGCGCTGGCCGAGCAGCTGTCGCTGGTCCGCACCGCCCGCGACGGCGGCCTGGACTCGGTGTTCGCCGGTCAGCACCACCTGCCGGAGTCGTTCTCGCACATCCAGCCGCTGCCCTGGCTGGCCCGGCTGGCCGCCGAGGCCGGGAACATGCGGATCGGCACCGGCATCCACCTGCTGGCCCTGCACAACCCGGTCGACACCGCCGAGAGCTTCGCCGGCCTCGACGTCGTGACCGGCGGGCGCTCGGTGTTCGGGGTGGGGCTGGGCTACCGCGAGGTCGAGTACGCCGCGTTCGGGATCCCGCCCGGGGACAAGGTCCGCCGGTTCACCGAGAACCTGCGGATCGTCCGCGCGCTGTGGACCGGGGAGCCGGTGCACGCCGACGTGGACTGGTGCCGCCTCGACGGGGTCCGCGCCACCACGCTCCCGGCGGCCGTGCCGCCGGTCTGGATGGCCGCGAACTCCGACGGCGCGGTCCGTCGCGCCGCCCGGCTCGCCGACACCTGGATGATCAACCCGCACGCGACCGCGGCGACCGTGCGCCGTCAGCTGGACCTGTTCCACGCCGAGCGGGCCGCCGCCGGGCGCGGTCCGCTGCCCGAGCTGCCGCTGATGCGCGAGGTCTACTGCGCGCCCACCCGGGAGCGGGCCGTCGAGCTGGCCCGGCCGTACCTCGCCGGGAAGTACGAGGTGTACGCGGACTGGGGCCAGGACCGGGTGCTGCCCGGCGCCGAGACCTTCCGCACCGGCTACGACGCGCTGGCCCTCGACCGGTTCGTCGTCGGGACCCCGGAGGACTGCCTGGCCGCGCTGCTGCCCTGGCGCGACGAGGTCGGCGTCGACCACTTCGTGCTCCGGACCGACTGGGCGGGCATGCCGGTCGAGGACGCCCGCGCCTCCCTGGACCTGCTCGCCCGCGAGGTGGCACCGGTGCTGCGTGCCGCCCCCGCCACGACCTCCCGAGCGCACCCCCGGCCCGAGGGGACCGGCCCGTGAAACGGGTCGGAGTCGACGTCCCGGAGCGGGCGAACGCCGCCGGTGAGGTCCTCGTGCCGCCACGAGGACACGGCGCCCGAGCAGGTCCGCCGGGTCAGCGCACCGGGACGGGCCGCCCGGCCCGGTGCAGCAGCGCGACCGCGCGATCGACGACCGGCTTGTCGACCAGCGCCCCGTCCAGCACGGCGACGGCGCCGGTCTCCGCGGCCGCGACGACCCGGTCCGCCCACGCCAGCTCCTCCGCCGAGGGGCGGAAGGCGGCGGCGACACCGGGGACCTGGGCGGGATGGATGCACAGCTTCGCGGTGAGGCCGAGGGCGAGTGCCGCGGCGCTGTCGGCGGCCAGCCGGGCGTCGTCGCGGACGGCGGTCGTGACCCCGTCGACCGGTGCTGTGACCCCGGCGGCGCGGGCGGCCAGTACGAGCTCGCAGCGGGTGTGGCGCAGTGCGACGTCGTCGAGGTGGTCGACGCCGATGTCCACCGCGAGGTCGACGCTGCCGAAGGCGGGACGCACGACGCCGGGGGCGGCGCAGATCTCCTCGGCCCGGCGGACCCCGAGCGCGGTCTCGACGACGGGCACGACCGGGGTGCCCGGCGGCAGCCGGTCCGCCAGCGCGGCGAGCTCCGCGCCGGTCTCGGCCTTGGGCAGCACCACCGGACAGCCGAGTGCGGCGACCACGGCGACGTCGTCGTCGAACCAGGGCGTGCCGGTGCCGTTCACCCGCACCGCGGCCCGGCCGCCGGCGGCCAGCCACTCCCGGACCTGCTCCCGCGCGGCGGTCTTGCCCTCGGGCGCGACGGCGTCCTCGAGATCGACGATCACGACGTCGGCACCGCTGGCGACCGCCTTGTCGTAGCGGTCCGGGCGGGAGCCGGGGACGAAGAGGAAGGTGGTCGCGGAATCGATAGCGAGCATCGGTCCATCGTTAATGTCTGATGTTTAGCTGTCAACGCCGAAACCTGCGCTTCGCGCTCTCCAAGGTATCGCAGAGAAAACATCTGATGATTGCTTGAAACGACAGCCGGCGCCGTGCGACGCTCCCTGTGACGCCCCACACGGTCCGCCCCGGGCCGTGCCACCCCGACCGGTCGCCGACGCCCGGCCGGTGTCGTGGCCGCGCCCGCCCCGCGTGCGCGGCGCGGCGCCGTTCCCGCGAGGCCCGCCCGGGACGACGCCGAGAGGAACCGATGAGGACGCTGGGCAAGGGAGCCGGGCTGACGACCTGCCTCGTCGCCGCGGTCGCGCTGCTGACCGCCTGCACACCCGCACGGGAGGCACCGCCCGACGGGGTCCGGACCCTCGTGGTCGCCGACTCCTACCCGGTGTCCCACCCCGCGTCCCGGGACGGGATCGTCCACTTCACCGACCGGGTCCGCGAGCTCACCGGCGGCGCCCTGGACGTCGAATACTACCCGTCCGAGCAGCTGGGCAAGTCCACCGACTACGTCAAGCTCGTCGCGAGCCGCGCCGTGGACATCGGGGTCGTGTCGCCGCCCTACCTGTCCGACAAGCTCCCCCTGTCCAACGTCGGCGACCTGCCGGGCCTCAGCACGGATTCGTGCACCACCGCCCGCGCGGTCGGCGAGCTCACCCGGGAGGGCGGGTTGCTGCACCGCGAGGAGTTCGCGCCCCGCGGGCTGCGGACGCTGTTCGTCGGCGTCGTCCCGCAGTACGAGCTGTTCACCAACGGCCCGGTGACCGACCCGGCGCAGCTCCCCGGCCTGCTCACCCGCTCCCCCGGCGGTGTCGTCGACCAGACGCTGCGCACCCTGGGCGCCACCCCGGTCTCCATCGCCGGACCCGAGGTCTACGAGGCGATGTCGCGCGGCACCGTCGACGCGATGACCCTCCCGCCGATGAGCGCGGTCCCCTTCCGACTCGACGAGGTCGCCTCGCACGCCACCGAGGGCGCCCCGCTCGGCGGCTTCACCCTCACCTTCGCCATCTCCGAGGCGCTGTGGCGGGAGCTGCCCGAGGCCCACCGCGACGCCATGACCCGGGCGGGCGAGGAGACCTCCCGGCACCTCTGCGCGGTGATGGACGAGCAGACGACGCAGGCCCGGTCGACCCTCGAGGACGGGGGCATGACCTTCACCGCGCTGACCGCCGCCCAGCAGCAGCGCTGGCAGGACGCGGTCGCCTCGGTGCGCGCCGACTGGGCCGCGGACATGGAGGCCCGCGGGCGACCCGGCCGCGCCGCGCTGGACGCGATGGAGGCGGCGCTCGACCGGGCCCGCGACGAGACCCCGGAGGCCGCACGATGAACGCGGGCACGACGAACGCGGGCACGACCCGGCCGGGCCCGGTGGACCGTGTTCTGCGCACGGTCGAGAACGCGGCGGCCGCCGTCGGCCTCACCGGCGTCGTCGTCACGGTCGCGCTGATCGTGATCGACGTGGCCCTGCGCTACCTGGTGGGGGCGCCGCTGTCCTGGTCGGTGGGCTTCGTCGGCGACTACGCGCTGGTGGGACTGTTCTTCCTCGGGCTGTCCTACACGGTCCGCGAGGGTGCCCACGTCCGGATCGACCTCGTCCACAAGCGCCTGGGACCGGCCGGACGACGCATGCTCGCGGTCACCGGGTCGGCCCTGACCGCCGTGTTCCTGGCACTGGTCGGCTACGGCGGGCTGCTCCTGACCGCGGGCGCGCTCCGCCACGGCGACGTCCCGCTCGCCGGGGCCTCGGAGCTGTCGTGGCCGGTGTGGACCTCGGCGGTGCTGGTACCGATCGGCGCGGGGCTCGCGGTGCTCCGGAGCCTGCACACGCTGGTCCACGACCTGCGCGGCCCCGAGCCCGCCGCCCCCGCCACCCCCCTCACCTCGGCCGCGGAGGAGATCGCCTGATGGTGCTCGCCGGAGTCCTCGTCCTGCTGTTCGTCCTGCTGTTGGCCCGGGTACCGGTCGGCGTCGCGATCGGGGTGAGCGCCGTCGTCGGGTTGCTCGCCCACGGGGGGCCGTCCGCCGCCGTCGGCTTCCTGGAGACCACCCCGTACGCGGCGGTCTCGACCTACACCCTCGCGGCGATCCCGCTGTTCATCCTCATGGCCCAGCTGGTGCTCAAGAGCGGGGTCACGACCGAGCTGTTCGCTGCGGCCCGGGTGTGGGTCGGGCGCGTCCCGGCGGGTCTGGGGGTCGCCACGACGACGACCGGCGCCACCTTCGCCGCGGTCTCCGGGTCGAGCACCGCGGCCGCGGCCGCACTGGCCTCGACGACCATCCCGGAGATGGAGCGCGAACACTACGACGGCCGGCTCGCGAACGGTCTGGTCGCCGTCGTCGGCACGCTCGCAGCCATGGTGCCGCCCAGCATCATCCTGGTGTTCTACGCGATCCTGGCCGAGGTCAGCGTGGGCCAGATGCTCGTCGCGGGCCTGGTGCCCGGGCTGCTCGTCACGGTGACGATCATCGTCACGACGCTGTTCCTGGTGCACCGCAAGCCCGCGCTCGCGCCGGCCGGTCGCCGGTACACCCTGGCCGAGAAACTGCGGACAGTCCCCGTCCTCGGGCCCGTCGCGTTGCTGTTCCTGCTGGTCGTCGGCTCGATCTACCTCGGGCTGACGACGCCGACCGAGTCGGCGGGCCTCGGTGTCGCCGGTGCGCTGGTCATCGGGCTGGCCCGGCGGCGGCTCGACCTCGCCCGGATCCGCGACGCGCTCGTCGAGACCCTCACCTCGACCGCGATGATCCTGCTGATCATCGCCTCGGCGTACCTGTTCGGCTACTTCATGACGCTGACCCGGATCACCGGAACCCTCGTCGACGCGATCGCCGGCGTCACCGCGCCGCCGCTGGCGATCTTCGCCCTGATCGCGCTGGTCTACCTCGTGCTCGGGGCGTTCCTCGACCAGCTCGCGATCCTCGCGCTCACCGTCCCGGTCGTGCTGCCGGTGGTCGAGCAGCTGGGCTACGACCCGATCTGGTTCGGGGTGATGATCATCCTGTTGGCCGAGATCGGCCTGGTCACCCCGCCGCTGGGGATGAACGTCTTCATCGTGTCCAAGGCGACCGGACGCCCGGCCGAGGAGATCTTCGTCGGGGTCCTGCCCTACGTGGCGGCGCTGCTCGTGCTCGTCGCCGTGCTCGCCGCGCTGCCCGGTGTGGTGCTGTGGCTGCCCGAGACGATGGGCGGGTGAGCCGGCCTCAGCCGCGCCAGCGCCGCTCGTAGCGCTCCCGGGCCGCGTCCCGATTCCCCGCGTCGGCCTGCTCCCGCACGGCGGCCGCGTGCCCGACCGGGTACCCGGCCTTCGCGACGCGGTGCTCGGCGGACTCGTACATGTAGGCCACCGAGTAGAAGTAGCCGAGGATCGCCCCGGCCAGCACCGACAGCGCCCGGACGTACACGGGGCCGGGGATGAGCAGGAACAGCAGCACCCCGACCGGCAGCAGCTGGACGGTGGTGCGGACGAGGTGACGCAGCTGCCAGGTCCGGGTCGTGACGTCGTGCAACACCCAGCCGCGGTGCCGGGCGGGCAGCCCGGCACCGTAGACGTAGGCCAGCCACCGCAACGGGTTCGGCCGCTCGTTCACAGTTGGTCCCCCAATTCTTGGTACACCAACAATGTACGATGTCCGTCATGGCGAGCGCATCCCCGGACGAGGGTGACACGCGTGACGGTGACACGACCGACGGCGACCCGGGCGGGGACCTGCTGCGGCTCGACCGTCAGGTCTGCTTCGCCCTCGCCGTCGCGGCCCGCAACGTCATCGCGCTCTACCGGCCGCTGCTCGAGCCGATGGGTCTCACCCACCCGCAGTACCTGGTGATGCTCGCGCTGTGGGAGCGCTCCCCCCGCTCGCTGGGTGAGCTGGCCCGCACGCTCGCCCTCGACCCGGGCACGCTGTCGCCGCTGCTCAAGCGCCTGGAGGCGGCCGGACTGGTCGACCGCCGCCGGGTCCCCGGCGACGAACGGACGATGGCGGTCTCCCTCACCGTCGCGGGCCGGGCGCTGCGCGCGCGGGCCGAGGCGATCCCGCCGGCCGTCGTGGAGCGGCTCGGGATGCCGCTGGCCGAGCTGGAGGAGCTGCGGGCGGTGCTGGACCGGGTGATCGACGCGTCGCGGAGCTGACCGCGACGGCGGTGCCCGTACGGTCGGGGGGTGTTGATGAACGCAGGCAGCGCCGTCCTGCTCCTGGTCGATCTGCAGGAGCGCCTGGTCCCCGCGATGCACGACGGCGAGCGGGTCGTCGCCCGGGCCGCCCGGCTCGCCGAGGCCGCGACCCTGCTCGAGGTCCCCGTGCTGGCCACCGAACAGGTCCCGGAGAAGCTGGGCCCGACCGTCGAGCGGCTCGCCGGGCTGCCGCACCTGGTGATGCCCAAGACCCGCTTCGCCGCCGACGACGACGTGCTGTTCCCGCCCGGCCGCGGCGAGATCGTCGTCGCCGGGGTGGAGGCACACGTCTGCGTGCTGCAGACCGTGCTGGAGCTGCTCGCCGACGACCGCCGGGTGGTGCTCGTCGCCGACGCGGTCGGCTCACGGTTCGTCGAGGACGAGCAGCTGGCGCTGCAGCGTGCCCGCGCGGCCGGGGCCGAGATCGTCACCTCGGAGATGGTGCTGTTCGAGTGGCTGCGCGACGCCGCGCACCCGCGCTTCCGCGAGGTCCAGAAGCTGCTGAAGTAGGCCCGGTCACCCGTCGCGGGGCTGCAGGTGGTCCGGGTCGGGGTCGGGCAGCGGCACGTCGGCCCGACCGGCGATCAGCGGCTCGACGGCGGCGAAGAACGGCGGCGCCGCGACGGTCCCGCCGAACGCGCCGTGTCCGCAGTCGCCCAGGTGCACGGGGTTCCCGGGGCAGATCTCGGACGGGTCCGGGCCGTCGGCGAACACCATCGAGGACCCGGCGACGCCGTCGATGCCCCCGGTGCCCCCGACGAACGCGACCGACTCCGAGGAGTTGGTCGTACCCGTCTTGCCGATCGTCGGCCGCGTCCAGCCCGCGGCCCGCGCCGCGGCCGCCGAGGTACCGGACACGGTGTCCCCTCCCAGCCCGGCGGACAGGGTGTGCGCGATCCCGGGGGCGACGGCCTGCTCGCAGGCGGGCCGGTTCACCGGCACCGCGGCGCCGTCGCGGTCGGTCACCGACAGCACGGCGTCCGGGGCGCACCACACGCCGTCGCTCTGGACGGTCGCCGCCACGTTCGCCATCTCCAGCGTGGACACCGGGCTGACCCCGAGGGTGAACGACGGCAGGTCGGCGAAGAAGGTCGACTGCGGCTGGGAGATCCGCGCGTCCGGCGACGACGGGTCCGGCGTCCCGCCCGCCGCGTTCGACGCCAGGGTGTCACGCAGTCCGAGCCGGCGCGCCATGTCGACGACCTTCGCGATACCGGTGCGCTCCTCCAGGTCGACGAACGCGGTGTTCGGCGAGGTCGCGAGCGCGACGGGCAGCGGGACCGGGTCCGGGTAGTCCGGCGTGTCGTTGCTGACGGGGTAGCAGCTGCTCCCGGCGCCGGGGAAGCACGCCGAGGCCGGGTCGGGCAGCGTGCTGTGGTAGCCGACGGTGCCCGCCTCCAGCGCCGCGGCGGTGGTGAAGATCTTGAAGGTGGACCCGGCGCCGAAGACGTTCGACGGCGCGGCGACGAGGTCGCGCGTGGTGTCGCCGGCCGCGGCGTCGGTGCCGGGCCGGCGGTTGGCGACCATGGCGAGGATCTGGTGGTCGCCGGTGGCGGCGTCGCCGTGGCCGGGCCGGATCAGCGCCAGGGTGTCGGCGACGCCGTCCTGGGTGCGCGGCACGTTCGCGTCGACCGCCTGCTGCGCCGACGCCGACGCGGCCGGGTCGAGGGTGGTGCGGATCGTGTAGCCGCCGGTGTCGAGCTGCTGCTCGGTGAACCCCGCCTTCTCCAGCTCGGACACCGCGTACTCGCAGAGGAACCCGGCGCCGTCGGTGGCGCCGTAGCAGTTGTGCCCGGGGACCTGCGGCCCGCCGGGGCGCACCCCGAGCGGCGTGGCCGTGGCCTCGGCGGCCTGGGCCGGGGTGAGCGACCCGGCGTCGCGCATCGCCGCGATCACGGTGTTGCGCCGGTCGGTCGCGGCCTGCGGGTGGCGGAACGGGTCGAACAGGGTGGGGTTGTTGACCGCGCCCGCGAGCAGCGCGGCCTGCGGGACCGTGAGGTGTGCGGCGTCGGTGCCGAACCAGGCGCGCGCGGCGGCCTCGACGCCGTAGACGTTGCCGGTGAACTCGACGGTGTTGAGGTACCCGGCGAGCACGTCCTGCTTGGACGTGCCGTGCGCCAGGCGCTGGGCGAGCACCGCCTCGCGGATCTTGCGGGTCGGGGTGTCGGCGTGGTCGGCCCGCTGGGCGGCGGGGTCGTCGCGGTCGACGACGTCGACCAGCCAGTTCTTCACGTACTGCTGGGTGATGGTGGAGCCACCCTGCACCGCGCCGCCCGCGGCGTCGGTGACCAGCGCGCGCAGGGTGCCGACGGGGTCCACACCGGACTCGTCGAAGAACCGGCGGTCCTCGACGTCGACGATCGCGGCGGCCATCGACGGGGCGATCCGGTCGTAGGACACGGGGATCCGGTACTGCTCGTCGAGGTAGGCGATCGGGGTGCCGTCGCGGTCGGTGAGGACGGTCGCGGCCGGCAGTGTCGCGGCGTCGGGGAGGTCCCCGGTGGCGCCGTCCGGGACGGTGGACGCGACCGCGGCGAGGCCGGCCGCGGCCGGTGCGGCGCAACCGGCGAGCACCAGTCCCC
>NZ_WWFY01000089.1:0-1876 GCF_009864975.1 Pseudonocardia sp. SID8383 | reverse complement strand
CCGACGCCGCGGGAGCCACCGCCGCGCTGCGCGCCGAGCGGGAGGCCCGGGCCGGGGCCGAGGCCGCGACGGTGCGCCGCGAGGCCGAGCTGAAGGACTCCTTCGCCGCGCTGTCGCAGGACGCGCTGGCCCGCAACAACGAGGCGTTCGTGGCGCTGGCGGAGAGCAGGCTCAAGGAGGCGACCGCCGCGCTCGCGGCGAAGGCCGACGGCGACCAGGCCGCCCGCGCGAAGGCCGTCGAGCAGCTGCTCGACCCGGTCTCGGCGGCGCTGGGCCGGGTCGAGGGGCAGCTGCGGACGGTGGAGAAGGAGCGCGAGTCCGCCTACGCCGGGCTCCGCGAGCAGGTCAGGGCGATGGCGGCGAGCTCGGACAAGCTCGGTACCGAGACGAAGGCGCTGGTCAACGCGCTGCGGGCGCCGCAGGTACGGGGCCGGTGGGGCGAGATGCAGCTGCAGCGGGTCGCGGAGATGGCCGGCATGCTCGAGCACTGCGACTTCTCCACCCAGGTGTCCGCCGCCGGGGAGGACGGCGGGGTCCGCCCGGACATGCTGGTCCGGCTCGCGGGCGGCAAGCAGGTCGTCGTCGACGCGAAGGTGCCGTTCGCGGCCTACCTGCAGGCGGTCGAGGCCTCGGACCCGGACGTGCACACCGAACGGCTCGCGGCGCACGCCCGGCAGCTGCGCACGCACGTGGACCAGCTCTCGGCCAAGGCCTACTGGGAGTCGTTCGAACCGACACCGGAGTTCGTGGTGCTGTTCGTGCCGGGCGACCCGTTCCTGGAGGCGGCGCTGCGCTCGGACCCGGGGCTCCTGGAGTACGCCTTCGGCCGCAACGTCGTGCTCTCGACGCCGACCACCCTGGTCGCGCTGCTGCGCACCGTCGCCTACGGCTGGAAGCAGGAGGCCCTGGCCCGCAACGCCGCCCAGGTGCACCGGCTCGGGCGCGAGCTGCACGGGCGCCTCGCGACGATGGGCACGCACGTCGCGAAGCTCGGCCGCAGCCTGGACGCGGTGGTGGACAGCTACAACCGGACCGTCTCCTCGCTGGAGGCGCGGGTCCTGGTGAGCGCCCGGAAGTTCACCGAGCTGCAGGTGTCCGACACCGAGCTGGGGACGCCCGCGACGGTCGACCGGACCCCGCGCGGCGTCTCCGCGCCCGAGCTGGTCGCCTCCGCCGGGGACTCGCTGGTGTCCCTCGAGGACCTCGGGCGGCCCGACCACAACCGGTCGGACGGCACCCGATCCGGCGGTGGCCGACCCGACGGCGCACATCCGGGCACGTTCGGCGACGGCGACACGGCACGCGACGAGGCGACCGGGACACCGTGGCGGGAGGGGTTAGGCTGACCGGGTGACCACGGCCCGATCGAGCTCGGCCCGCCGGCCCGGCCGGGGCCCAGCCCCCGCGCGCGGTGGCTGGCCGGTGCGTGAGCGGTCCCTGCTCCCCCCGGTCCTCGGTGTCCCGCCGCCCGCGGCCACAGGTCTGGCCGTCGGTACCACCGCCCTCGGGGTCCTGGTGGACCTGCTACGGATCGGCACCGTCGGCCGGGTGTTCGAGGTCTGCTACCTGCTCGGCTGCGTGCTCGCGGTGTCCTGGGTCCGCCGGCGCGGGCTGTTCCTGCCGGCCGTGCAGCCGCCGCTGCTGCTCGCCGTCGTCGTGCCGCTGGTCGCGGTGCTGATCGGCGCCCCGTCCGGCGGCGGCACGGCGCAGAGCCTGCTCATGGCGGGCGCCCCGCTGATCAACGCGTTCCCGGCGATGGCGGTGACCACGCTGGTCGTGCTGCTCGTCGCCGGTCTGCGTGTGCTGCGCCAGCGCCTCGGCCCGGACGACGCCGTCGGCCGGCTGCGGCAGCGCCTGGGCCGCGACCCGGGCGGGT
>NZ_WWFY01000874.1:0-18259 GCF_009864975.1 Pseudonocardia sp. SID8383 | reverse complement strand
GCCCGGCGGCCGGCTCGTCACCGATGCCGCCGCCCGCGCCGAGCTCGAGCAGGTCTGGGGCGCCCCCGTCCCGGCCGCCCCGGGCCGCGACGGCGACGCGATCCTCGCCGCCGCCGCGTCCGGCGAGCTGGCCGCACTGGTCGTGGGCGGGGTCGACCCGCAGGACATGGCCGACCCGACCGCGGCGATCACCGCGCTGCGGGAGGTGGGGTTCCTGGTCAGCCTGGAGATCCACACCTCGGCGGTCACCGAGCTCGCCGACGTCGTGCTCCCGGTCGCCCCGGACGCCCAGCGCTCCGGCGCCTACGTCAACTGGGAGGGCCGCCGCCGCGAGTTCGGCGTCGCGCTCGACGCGACCGGCGTGCTCCCGGACTGCCGGGTGCTCGACACCCTCGGCGTCGAGATGGACGCGGACCTGTTCACCCAGACCCCGGCCGCCGCGGCCGGGGAGCTGGAGCGGCTCGGCTCGCGTCGCGCCGGCGGCGTCGCACCGGACCACACGGCGGGCCGGGCCCGGCGTCCCGGCTACGGCCAGGCGGTCCTCGCCACCTCGCGCCAGATGATCGACGACGGCAGCCTCCAGATCGACGAGCCCGCGCTCGCCGGCACGGCACGGCGGCCCTACGTCAAGGTCAACGCGGCCACCGCGGAGCGGCTCGCGCTGGTCGAGGGCGCCGACGCGACGGTCCGCACCGACCGCGGGGCGATCACCCTGCCGGTCGCGCTGACCGACCTGCCCGACGGCGTCGTCTGGCTGCCGACCTGCTCGCCCGGCTCGCACGTCCGCCCCACACTCGGAGTGGGCCACGGTGACCTCGTGACGGTCGGTCCGGCCGGGAACGGAAGCGCGTCGTGAACCTGTCCCAGGTCCCGCCCACCCCGGTGGACCAGCTGACGCACACCCAGGCGCTGCTCGCCGACGACCCGATCTGGCTGATTCTGATCAAGGTCGTCGGGCTGTTCGCGCTCGGTGTCGTGCTGACCCTGTTCATGATCAACTGGGAGCGCAAGGTCGTCGGCCGGATGCAGCACCGTCCGGGCCCGAACCGGACCGGCCCCGGCGGCTGGCTGCAGAGCCTCGCCGACGGTCTGAAGCTGGCGTTCAAGGAAGACATCATGCCGGCGATGGCCGACAAGAAGGTCTACTTCATCGCCCCTGTCATCTCGACGATCCCGGCGTTCGTCGCCTTCTCCGTCATCCCGTTCGGCGGCGAGGTCACGATCTTCGGCGAGCAGACGGCGCTCCAGCTCGTCGACGTCCCGGTCGGCGTGCTCGTCGTGCTGGCCTGCTCCTCGATCGGCGTCTACGGCATCGTGCTCGGCGGCTGGGCTTCGGGCTCGCCGTACTCGCTGCTCGGCGCGCTGCGCTCGGCCGCCCAGGTCATCTCCTACGAGATCGCGCTGGGCCTGGCCGTCGTCGGCGTCGTCCTCTACTCCGGCTCGCTGTCCACCGCGACGATCGTCGGGGCGCAGGCGTCGGGCTGGTACTTCTGGCTCCTGCTGCCGAGCTTCGTGGTCTTCGTGATCGCGATGGTCGGCGAGACCAACCGGGCCCCGTTCGACCTCCCCGAGGCCGAGTCGGAGCTGGTCGGCGGCTTCCACACCGAGTACTCGTCGCTGAAGTTCGCGCTGTTCTTCCTCGCCGAGTACGTGAACATGGTGACCGTCTCGGCGATGGCGGTGACGCTGTTCCTCGGCGGCGGCATGTGGCCGTGGCCGCTGAGCTTCCTCAACGAGTACGGCTGGCTGCAGTTCGTCGCCTTCATCATCAAGGTGCTGCTGTTCCTGTTCGTGTTCATCTGGCTGCGCGGGACGCTGCCGCGGTTCCGCTACGACCAGTTCATGAAGCTGGGCTGGAAGGTCCTGGTCCCGGTCATGCTGGTCTGGATCGTCGCGATCTTCGGCATCCGGGCGTTCGTGAACACCGGCTCGGACAACTACGTGCTGCTGCTGTCGCTGATCGGCTTCGCGCTCGCCGTCGTGCTCGCGGTGGCGTTCCTGCTGCCCGACCGGCAGACCGAGGCGCCACCGGTCGAGCCGGCGTCGGACTATCCGGTGCCGCCGCTGGACCTGGTGGTCCCCGACTCACCCCCGAAGCGTCGGAAGGCCGTCACGGCCGGAAAGGACGCGCGCTAGATGTTCGACTTCTTCAAGGGATTCGGCGTCACCTTCTCGACGATGTTCAAGAAGGTCGTCACCGAGGAGTACCCCGAGGACTTCCCGCCCGCCGCGCCGCGCTACCACGGGCGCCACCAGCTCAACCGGCACCCGGACGGGCTGGAGAAGTGCGTCGGCTGCGAGCTGTGCGCCTGGGCCTGCCCGGCCGACGCCATCTACGTCGAGGGCGGGGACAACACCGAGGAGGCGCGGTACTCGCCCGGTGAACGCTACGGCGCGATCTACCAGATCAACTACCTGCGGTGCATCGGCTGCGGCCTGTGCATCGAGGCCTGCCCGACGCGCTCGCTCACGATGACGAACTTCTACGAGCTGGCCGACGACAACCGGCAGGACCTCATCTACACCAAGGAGCAGCTGATGGCCCCGCTGCTGCCGGGCATGGAGCAGCCGCCGCACCCGATGCGCCTGGGCGAGGACGAGCAGGACTACTACGTCTCCGGTCCGACGCTCGCGAAGGTGTCCGCCCAGGACCAGACCAAGGAGCAGGCGCGATGACCACGGCCGCGGTCCTGGCCCAGGCGGCCGGGGAGGTGAGCACCGGCGAGGCGGTCGCGTTCTGGATCCTCGGACCGGTGGCGCTGGCCGGTGCGCTCGGCCTGGTCTTCGCCCGGCACGCGGTGCACGCCGCGCTGCTGCTGGTCCTGACGATGTTCTCGATCGCGGTGCTGTACCTGGTGCAGTCCGCCCCGTTCCTCGGGTTCGTGCAGATCATCGTCTACACCGGTGCCGTGATGATGCTGTTCCTGTTCGTCCTCATGCTGGTCGGACGGGACTCCAAGGACTCGGTGATCGAGGTCCTGCGCGGGCAGCGGGCCGCAGCGCTGGTGTTCGGCGTCGCTCTGGCCGCGCTGCTGGTCGGCGGGCTGGCCCGCGGCCTGACCAGCGTCACCCCCGCGGGGCTGGCGCAGGGCGGGCTCGGGTGGAACGGCAACGTCCCCGGCCTCGGCCGGCTGATCTTCACCGACTACCTGCTGGCGTTCGAGCTGACCGCGGCCCTGCTGATGGTCGCCGCGCTCGGCGCGATGGTGCTGTCCGGCTCGCAGAGCAGCCAGCACACCAAGATCGGCCAGCGCGCGACGGTGCTGAAGCGGCTGCGCGGCGAGCACGCCCGCATCTCCCCGCTGCCCGGCCCCGGCGTCTACGCGACGGCGAACTCGGTCGCGGTCCCGGCGATCCTGCCCGACGGCTCGATCGCCCCGGAGTCGCTGTCGGAGATCATCGAGTCGGTCGCGGTCGACGTGCCGGACACGACGACCCCGGACGCGCACGCGCTGACCGGCCGCCCCGCACCCGACCGGACCGCCGCCTCCGGTGAGGCCGCCGACACCGGGGAGCACCGATGAGGCCCGAGTACTACCTGCTGCTCTCGGCGCTGCTGTTCACCATCGGCGCCGTCGGCGTCCTGGTGCGGCGCAACGCCGTGGTCGTGTTCATGTGCATCGAGCTCATGCTGAACGCGGTGAACCTGACCCTGGTCACGTTCTCGCGCATCAACGGCAACCTCGACGGCCAGGTGATGGCCCTGTTCGTGATGGTCGTCGCGGCCTGTGAGGTCGTCGTCGGGCTCGCGATCATCACGGCGATCTTCCGCACCCGCCAGTCGTCGTCGGTGGACGACGCGAACCTCTTGAAGTACTAGGAGCGCGCTGGTGACCGTCCTTCTCGCACAGGCCGCCCCGCAGGCGACCGGCGCCGCCTCGCTGGCCTGGTTGCTGATCGCGCTCCCCGCGGCCGGTGCACTCGTGCTCTTCCTCGCCGGACGGCGGGCCGACGCCTGGGGCCACTGGCTCGGCGTCGCGACCGTCGTCGGCGCGTTCGTCGTCGGTGTGACGATATTCCTGCAGACCCTCGGTCTGCCCGCCGACGAGCGGCTGCGCGAGCAGTCGCTGTGGTCCTGGATGTCCTCCGGCGCGCTGGAGGTCGACTTCGGGCTCCGGATCGACACGCTGTCGCTGACGTTCGTACTGCTGATCACCGGGGTCGGGGCGCTCATCCACCTCTACTCGGTCGGCTACATGAGCCACGACCCGAACCGGCGGCGGTTCTTCGCGCAGCTGAACCTGTTCGTCGCCGCGATGCTGGTGCTGGTCCTCGGCAACAACTTCGTGATGCTCTACCTCGGCTGGGAGGGCGTCGGTCTGGCGTCGTACCTGCTGATCGGCTTCTACCAGGACCGGCCCTCCGCGGCGACGGCGGCGAAGAAGGCCTTCCTGATGAACCGGGTCGGCGACGTCGGCCTGGCGATCGCGATCTTCCTGCTCTGGCTGGAGCTCGGGACCCTGCAGTACACCGAGGTCTTCGCCCGCATCGGCGAGGTCGGCGGCGGCACGGTCCTCGCGATCACGCTGCTGCTCCTGCTCGGCGCCTGCGGCAAGTCCGGCCAGTTCCCCCTGCAGTCCTGGCTCCCGGACGCGATGGAGGGCCCGACCCCGGTCTCGGCCCTCATCCACGCGGCCACGATGGTCACCGCGGGCGTCTACCTCATCGCCCGGGCGTCGCCGATCTACAACCTGTCCGAGACCGGACGGCTGGTCGTCGCGCTCATCGGTGTCATCACGCTGATGATCGGCGCGATCATCGGCTGCGCCTACGACGACATCAAGAAGGTCCTGGCCTACTCCACGGTCAGCCAGATCGGCTACATGATCCTCGCCGTCGGGCTCGGGCCGGCCGGCTACGCGCTGGGCATCCTGCACCTGCTGACGCACGGCTTCTTCAAGGCCGGGCTCTTCCTCGGCGCCGGTTCGGTCATGCACGCCATGAACGACGACGTCGACATGCGCCGCTTCGGCGGCCTGTGGCGGAAGATGCCGGTCACCTTCGTGACCTTCGGCCTCGGCTACCTCGCGCTGATCGGCTTCCCGTTCCTGTCCGGCTACTTCTCCAAGGACGCGATCATCGAGGCCGCGTTCGCACAGGAGGGCTGGCAGGGCTGGGTGTTCGGCGGGCTCGCGACGCTCGCGGCCGGTCTGACCGCCTTCTACATGACCCGCCTGATGATCATGACGTTCTTCGGTGCGGAGCGCTGGCGCACGGTGCAGTCCACCGACGGCCGCGACTACCACCCGCACGAGTCCCCGGCGACGATGACCGTCCCGATGATCGTGCTGGCCGTCGGCTCCGTCTTCGGCGGCGGCGTGCTCTACGGGATGGTCCCGGAGTGGCTCGCCCCGGTCGTGGGGGAGCGCCTCGAGCTCGAGGGCGGCGCCCTGCCGCACGCGGTGATCCCGTGGCTGGTCGTCGGCGTCTCGCTGCTCGGCGTGCTGGCGGGCTACCTGTTCGTCGGCCGCTCCCCGGTGCCGGTGGAGCGCCCGCAGCGGGTGTCGCCGGTCGTCGCCGCGGCCCGTGCCGACCTCGGCGCGAACGCCTTCAACGAGGCGTTCATCGAGCGGCCCGGCATCGTCCTCACGCGGGCGCTCGCCTGGTTCGACGACCGCGGGATCGACGGGGCCGTCAACGGCACCGCGTCGGCGTTCGGCGGCGGTTCCAGCCGCCTGCGCCGGCTCCAGACCGGCTTCGTCCGGTCCTACGCACTCTCGATGCTCGGCGGGGCGGTCATCGTCGTCGCCGCGATGCTGGCGGTGAGGTTCGTCTCATGACCCCCCTGGACACGGCTCCCATCGTCCCCGGCTCCGGGGGCAACCCCTTCCTGATCGTCCTGCTGCTGGTGCCGGTCGTCGGCGCGCTGGTCATGTACCCGCTGCGCGCCAACACCGGGCTCGCGAAGGCGGTCGCGATGGCGACGGCGCTGCTGGAGCTGGTACTCGTCGTCGTCGCGTGGGCGCTCTACTCCATCCCCGCGGCGCAGGCCGGCGCCCGGTTCCAGCTCGAGTTCTCGATGTCCTGGATCCCCGCGTTCGGTACGCACATCGCGTTCGGCGTCGACGGCATCGCGCTGGCGCTGATCGGGCTCACCGCGTTCCTGGTGCCCGGCCTGATGCTGTTCGCGTGGGCGGAGAAGCTGCCCGAGGGCCGCTCGGCCGCCGGATACTTCGCGCTGCTGCTGGCGACCCAGGCGACGCTGGTCGGTGTCTTCGCCGCCACCGACGTCTTCCTGTTCTACGTGTTCTTCGAGGCCATGCTGGTCCCGATGTACTTCCTGATCGGCCGCTTCGGCGGGCCGCGCCGGCAGTACGCGGCGGTGAAGTTCTTCCTGTACTCGCTGCTCGGCGGCCTCATCATGCTGGCGTCGCTGATCGGGCTGTTCGTGGTCAGCGAGCAGCAGCTGGGCCAGGGCACGTTCACCTGGGCCGACCTGCAGGCGATGGCGTCGAGCGTGCCGGAGTCGACCCAGATCTGGCTGTTCCTCGGCTTCTTCGTCGCGTTCGCGATCAAGGCGCCGCTCGTGCCGTTCCACACCTGGCTGCCCGACGCCGGTGCCGAGGCCCCGATCGTCGGCGCGGTGCTGCTGGTCGGCGTGCTGGACAAGGTCGGTACCTACGGCTTCCTGCGCTACCTGCTGCCGCTGTTCCCGCAGGCGTCGCAGACCCTGGCGCCGCTGGTGCTGGTGCTCGCCGTCGCCGGGATCGTCTACGCCGCGCTGCTCGCGGTCGCCCAGACCGACATGGGCCGGTTCGTCGCCTACACCTCGGTGGCGCACTTCGGCTTCATCGCGCTCGGGGTGTTCGCGTTCTCCTCGCAGGCCTTCGCCGGCGCGACGCTCTACATGGTCAACCACGGTCTCTCGACCGGCATGCTGTTCGTCATGGTCGGCGTGCTGATCAGCCGCGGCGGCTCGCGCCTGATCGCCGACTACGGCGGCGTCGCGAAGCTCGCCCCGGTGATGGCGGGCTGTCTGCTGCTGGCCGGGATGAGCTCGCTGGCGCTGCCCGGCACGAACTCGTTCGTCTCGGAGTTCCTGGTGCTGGTCGGCTCGTTCCCGAACCGGCCGGTGTTCACCGTGATAGCGACGATCGGCATCATCTTCGCCGCGCTCTACGTGCTGTGGTTCTACCAGCGCACGATGCAGGGCCCGGTGCGCGGCACCGCGGTCATGGCGGCACTGGAGCGCGGCGGCGCGGGTGGCCCGGGGTCGATGATCGACCCGGCGGTCGCCGCGCAGCGCAAGGGCTCCGGCTTCCCCGACCTCACGGGTCGCGAGATCGGCGTGCTCGTGCCGCTGATCGTCGCGATCGTGGTGCTCGGCTTCTACCCGGGCCCGGTGCTCGACCTGATCAACCCGTCGGTGACGGCGACGATGACCGAGCTCGGCCTGCCCGACCCGGTCGTCGCTGGAGGGATCGCTCGATGAGCTCGTTGGTTCTCCCCGCCCAGGTGGCTCCGATCGAGATGCCCGCGGTCGACTGGGCGGCCACCGCGCCGCTGTGGATCGTGTTCGCGGGTGCCTGCGTGTCGGTGCTGCTGGAGGCGTTCCTCCCGCGGCACCAGCGCTGGCCCGTCCAGGTCGTGCTGACCGGGCTGACCCTGGTCGCGGCGCTCGTCGCGCTGGCCGGGTACGCGCTCGGGTCCCCGGCGGCGGTGCTGACCTTCGGCACCGCGCTGTCGGTGGACGCGCCGTCGCTGTTCCTGTGGGGCACCCTGATCGTCCTCGCGATCCCCAGCCTGCTGCTGATCGCGGACCGGTCGGTGGAGCCGGGCGGGGTGTTCGTGGCCTCGGCCGCCGAGCGGGCCGCGGTCCGCTCCGGCGGCGGCCCTGCCACCCCGGCCGGCGGCGAGCACGTCGACCGCTCCTACGGGGCACCCGACGAGACACCGACGATGCAGACCGAGCCGTTCCCGTTCGTGCTGTTCGCGCTCGGCGGCATGATGGCGTTCGTCGCGGCGAACGACCTGCTCACGATGTTCATCGCCCTCGAGGTCCTGTCGCTGCCGCTGTACCTGATGTGCGGGCTGGCGCGGCGCCGCCGGCTGCTGTCGCAGGAGTCCGCGGTCAAGTACTTCCTGCTCGGCGCATTCGGCTCGGCGTTCTTCCTCTACGGCATCGCGCTGCTCTACGGCTACGCGGGCTCGGTGCGGCTCTCGGCGATCTCCCAGGCCGCCGCGGGCACCCTGGCGTCGGACACGCTGCTGTTCGCGGGCCTGGCGCTGCTGCTGGTGGGGCTGCTGTTCAAGGGCTCGGTCGCCCCGTTCCACACCTGGACCCCGGACGTCTACCAGGGCGCCCCGACGCCGGTCACGGCGTTCATGGCGGCCTGCACGAAGGTCGCCGCGTTCGGCGCGATCGCCCGGGTGCTCTACGTCGGCTTCGGCAGCACCGTCTGGGAGTGGCGCGGCGTGCTGTGGGTGGTCGCGGTCGTCTCGATGGTTGTCGGCGCGGTGCTGGGGCTCACCCAGACCGACGTGAAGCGCATGATCGCCTACTCCTCGATCGCGCACGCCGGGTTCATCCTGCTCGGCGCCATGGCGCTGACGCCGCAGGGCACGTCCGGGCTGATGTTCTACCTGCTGGCCTACGGCTTCACGACGGTCGCGGTCTTCGGGATCATCTCGCTGGTCCGCACCGGTGACGGCGAGGCCTCGGACCTGGCGGCCTGGGCGGGCCTGGCGAAGCGGTCGCCGCTCGTCGCCGGGATCATGACGTTCCTGCTGCTCGCGCTCGCCGGCATCCCGCTGACCAGCGGGTTCACCGCCAAGTTCGCGGTGTTCTCGGCGGCGTCGGCGGACGGCATGGTGCCGCTGGTGGTGATCGCGCTGGTCGCGTCCGCGGTGGCCGCGTTCTTCTACCTGCGCATCGTGGTGCTCATGTACTTCCGGGAGCCCGCCGAGGACGGTCCGGCCGTCGTCGTGCCCGGGGCGTTCACCACCGTGGCCATCACCCTGGGCACGCTGGCGACCCTCGTTCTCGGGATTCTTCCCACACCCGTCCTCGAATGGGCCGCCAGCGGCGCGTTCTCGGGCTGACGTTCGTAGGCTGTGGGGGTGGAGACACAGAGTGTGGCCGGGATCCGGATGGCCGATCCGGTCCTGGCCGAGGCCACCGCTGACGGGCTCAAGCGGGTCGAGGACCTGCTGCACCGCGAGGTGCACAGCGACTACGAGTTCGTCACCGAGACCTCGTTGCACCTGATCGACGCGGGGGGCAAGCGGTTCCGTCCGCTGTTCACGCTGCTCGCGGCGCAGGTGGGACCGCATCCCGAACGCGACGAGGTGATCACGGCGGCCGCCGTGGTGGAGCTGATCCACCTGGCGACGCTGTACCACGACGACGTGATGGACGAGGCGTCCATGCGGCGGGGCGCGGAGTCCGCGAACTCGCGCTGGGACAACTCGATCGCGATCCTGACCGGGGACTTCCTGTTCGCGCACGCGTCGCGGCTGGTCGCCGACCTGGGGCCGGACGCGGTGCGGATCATCGCCGAGACGTTCGCGCTGCTCGTGACCGGTCAGATGCGCGAGACCCGCGGCCCCAAGGCGTCCGACGACCCGGTGCAGCACTACCTGCGGGTGGTCGCGGAGAAGACCGGGTCGCTCATCGCGACCTCGGGCCGCTACGGCGGCATGTTCTCCGGCGCACCCGCCGAGCACGTCGAGGCGCTGCGGACCTTCGGCGAGGTCATCGGGGCGGCGTTCCAGATCTCCGACGACATCATCGACATCGCGTCGCCGTCGGACGACTCGGGCAAGACGCCCGGCACCGACCTGCGCGAGGGCGTGCACACCCTGCCGATGCTCTACGCCCTGCGCGACGGCGACGACTCCGCCGACGCGCGCAGGCTGCGTCAGCTGCTGGCCGCTCCGATCAGCGGCGACGACGAGGTGGCCGAGGCGCTGGAGCTGCTCCGCTCCGGTGACGCGCTGGTCAAGGCCCGCGAGACCGTCGCCGGGTACGCCGACCGGGCGCGCGCCGAGCTGGCGGTGCTGCCGCCGTGCCCGGCGATCGAGGCGCTGCGGACGCTGACCGACTACACGGTGGAGCGGGTGGGCTGAGGTGCCGGTGGGCGTCGCCGTCGCAGCAGGTCGACGGTGAAGACCACCAGCGCCAGCCAGACGAGGGCGAACCCGGCCCAGCGGGCCGGGGCCATCGGCTGGCCGACCACCAGCACACCCCACAGGAACTGCAGTGTGGGGTTGATGTAGAGCAGCACCCCGAGGGTCGTCAGCGGCAGCCGTCGCGCCGCGGAGCCGTAGAGCAGCAGCGGCAGCGCCGTCGCCGGGCCCGCGGACAGCATGAGCAGCAGGTGCCACGGGCCGTGCCCGGTGAACGTGCCGCCGCCGGAGAGCGCCACGACGACCAGGAACACCGCGGCCGGCACGACGAGTACGAGGCCCTCCGCGGTCAGCCCGGCTGCGGCGGGCAGCGGCGCGGTCGCCTTGAACAGTCCGTAGATCCCGAACGAGCAGGCCAGCGCCATCGACAGCCACGGCACCGTCCCGTTCCCGACGGCGATGACGACGACGGCCGTCGCCGCCAGCCCCAGCGCCACCCACTGCGCGGGCCGCAGCCGCTCCCGCAGGACGAGGACGCCGAACAGCACCCCGACCAGCGGGGTCATGTAGTAGCCGAGCGCGGACTCGACGATCAGCCCCACCGACACGCCCCAGATGAACAGGCCCCAGTTCACCGCGATGAACAGCGCGGCGGCGGCGGTCGCGAGCCATCCCCGGACACCGAGCCCGCGCACGTCGCCCCAGCCGCGGAGCACGGTCAGCACCAGCGACATCAGCACCGCGGTCCACAGCACGCGGTGGGCGAGCACCTCCAGCGGCGCCGCGGGGTCCAGCAGCGGCCAGAACGCCGGGAACAGGCCCCACAGGACGTACGCGCCGACGCCCGCGGTGAGCCCGGCGGGGTTCCGCTCACTCCGTTCGGGTGTGGTTCGTTCGGGGGAACGAGCGGTGGTCATGGTCGCTTCGGGTGGTCGGTCACGGGCACGATGATCCGGTACGGGTGGGCTCCCGCGCGAGACGACGGCGGGGCGGGCACGATCCGTGATACCAAGCACGGCGACAGCGGTCCGGGACGGTCCCGGGCGGACGGAGGTCCGGCATGGGCTGGATGTGGGTACTGCTGGCGGTGCTCGTGGTCCTGGTGGCGGCGGGGGTACTGGTGTCCCGTCGCCGCGGAGGGACCGTCGAGGGCGGTCCGGAGGCCACGGGGACGCCCGACACGGCGGAGGTGCCCGACGGGCCGGGCCCGGGGCGCGACCCCGGGACCGTGGGGCTGTTCGACACCGCGGGGGCGGTCGACCCGTCCGCCGCGGCGGCCGGGGCGCACACGCCCTCGCCGGACGTCGCACCGTCGCCCTCCTCGGCGGACGTCGCGACCGGAGTCACGGCGACGGCCCCGGACCTGTCCGGTCCGGAGGCGTCGAGTCGCGGTGCCGACGGGGACGGAGCCGACGGGGACGGTGTCACCGCGGGCGGGACCGGCCCGGGCGACGACGACAGAACCACGACCGACGGTGTCGCTGCCCTGTCCCAGGACGGTGCGGACCACGACGGCGCAGCCGCGGACGGTGAGTCCCACGACGGCGCAGCCGCGGACGGTGCGGTCCACGACGGTCCGGCGGATGACGGTGCTGCCGGCTCCGTCCCGGTCCCGTTGGAGCCGAGCAGTGCCGCCACGACCACGGACGCCGCCACGACCACGGACGTCGCCACGACCACGGACGTCGCCACGACCACGGACGTCGCCACGACCACGGACGTCGCCACGACCACGGACGTCGCCACGACCGCGGACGCGGCCACGGCCCCCGCGGTCCCCCTCCCGCGCCCCGAGAGCGACCCTGCGCCGCCGGACGGGCCGGCCGAGGACGACGAGCCGGCCGGCCGCCACGCCCTGCGCGACGACGTCGAACCGGCCCCGCTGCCCGAGCCGGGCCCCGCGCCGGTCGACGACGGCCCGCCCGCACCGCTGTCGATCCCGTCGCGGCCGCGACAGGACGCCGGTGGCTCAGCGCTGGCGGCGCTCGATTCCATGATCATCGGCCCGTCCGCGGCGTCCGCGCCGCTGCCCCCGGGGGTGCGTCCGGGGCCGTACCCGGACTCGGTGCTCGCCCCCACCGACGGTGCCGACCCGCCCGAGACGCACCGGGTGAAGGTGCACAGCGGTTCGCGGAGGTTCCACCCGCCCGAGTCGCCGTACTACGTCCGCACCCGCGCGGACCTGTACTTCACCGCGGAGGGCGCGGCGCGGGCGGCCGGGTTCATCGCCTGGCACGAACGCCCCGGGGCCCGCTGAGCCCCAGCGCCTCCGGACACACGACGGCCCCGGTACTCCTCGGAGTATCGGGGCCGCGGTGTGGCGCGGGCCGGGACCTAGACGATGGTCCAGGTGTCGCGGCCGTTGAGCAGGGCCTGCAGGTCCGCGTCGGGCTTGGCGTCGCGGGCCGCCTGCACCTGGGCGCGGGCGGCGTCGTCGTAGGTGGTGCGGTCGGTGTTGCGGAAGACCCCGGTGACGGTGTGGGTGAGGTCCTGGTCCGAGAGCCGGGACAGGGCGAAGGCCAGCTCGTGGTCGGCGGCGTCGTGCACGACGATCTGTGCGGCGTCGACCGAGGCGGTCTCGACGACCTTGAGCTTGAACCCGTCCTGCACCACGGCGTGTGAGCCCTCGGCGCCGAAGACGATCGGCTCACCGTGGACGACGGGGATGAGCCGGTTGTCGGTGTCGCCCTTGCGGAGCACGTCGAAGCTGCCGTCGTTGAAGATGGGGCAGTCCTGGAAGATCTCGACCAGGGCGGAGCCGCGGTGCTCGGCGGCGGCCTGGAGCACGGCGGTGAGGCTCTTGCGGTCGGAGTCCAGGGCCCGTCCGACGAAGCTCGCCTCGGCCCCGAGGGCCAGCGAGATCGGGTTGAACGGGTGGTCCAGTGATCCCATCGGGGTGGACTTGGTGACCTTCCCGACCTCGGAGGTCGGGGAGTACTGGCCCTTGGTCAGCCCGTAGATCCGGTTGTTGAACAGCAGGATCTTGATGTTGACGTTGCGGCGCAGCGCGTGGATCAGGTGGTTGCCACCGATGGAGAGCGCGTCGCCGTCGCCGGTCACGACCCAGACGCTGAGGTCCTCGCGGCTGGTCGCGAGACCGGTCGCGATGGTCGGGGCGCGGCCGTGGATGGAGTGCATCCCGTAGGTGTTGAGGTAGTACGGGAATCGCGAGCTGCAGCCGATGCCGGACACGAACACGGTGTTCTCGCGCTTGATGCCCAGGGTGGGGAGGAACTGGCGGACGGCGGCGAGGACGGCGTAGTCGCCGCAGCCGGGGCACCAGCGGACCTCCTGGTCGGAGGTGTAGTCCTTCGCGGTCTGCTTCGCGTCCGTGGTCGGGACGCCGTCGAGGCCGCCGATGGACGGCAGGCCCAGGTCGGTGGCGGTCATGCCTGCGCTCCAGTGGTCTCGTTGGCGATGTCGGACGCCGACTCCGGGTGCTTGCCGGTGAGGTAGTCCAGGAACACGTCCTGGAGCTCCTCGGCGCCGAACGGGAGCCCGGCGACCTTGGTGTAGCTCTTGACGTCGACCAGGTGCTCGGCGCGCAGCAGCATGGCGAGCTGACCGAGGTTCATCTCGGGGCAGAGCACCGTGCGGTAGCCGCCCAGGATCTCGCCGAGGTTGGCCGGCATCGGGTTGAGGTTGCGCAGGTGCACCGTGGCGACCGAGTGGCCCAGCTTGCGCACGCGCCGCGCCGCCGCGTTGATCGGGCCGTAGGTCGAGCCCCAGCCGATGACGAGGAAGTCCGCGTCGCCGTCGGGGTCGTCGACCACGAGGTCGGGGACGTCGATGCCGTCGATCTTGGCCTGGCGCAGGCGGACCATGCGGTCGTGGTTGTCGGGGTCGTAGGAGATCGAGCCGCGTCCGTCGGCCTTCTCCAGCCCACCGACCCGGTGCTCCAGCCCGGCGGTGCCCGGGACCGCCCACGGCCGGGCCAGGGTCTCGGGATCACGCAGATACGGCCAGAACTCGCCGGACCCGTCGGGGGCGTTGGGTTCGGTCGCGAACCCCGGGTCCACCGTCGGCAACGACTCGACGTCGGGGATCTTCCACGGCTCGGAGCCGTTGGCCAGCGCCCCGTCGGAGAGCAGCATGACCGGGGTGCGGTACTCGACCGCGATCGCGGCGGCCTCGACCGCGGCGATGAAGCAGTCCCCCGGCGTGCAGGGGGCGATCACCGGCAGCGGCGCCTCCCCGTTGCGCCCGTGCAGGGCCTGGAGCAGGTCGGCCTGCTCGGTCTTGGTCGGCAACCCCGTCGAGGGCCCACCACGCTGCACGTCGATGACCAGCAGCGGCAGTTCCAGGGCGACGGCCAGGCCGACGGTCTCGGCCTTGAGCGCGATCCCCGGCCCCGACGTGGTGGTCACGCCGAGTGCCCCGCCGAAGGCTGCGCCGAGGGCGGCGCCGACACCGGAGATCTCGTCCTCGGCCTGGAACGTGGTCACGCCGAAGGCCTTGTGCTTGGACAGCTCGTGGAGGATGTCCGAAGCCGGGGTGATCGGGTAGGTCCCCAGGAACACCGGCAGGCTCGTCGTCCGCCCCGCGGCGATGAGCCCGTAGGCCAGGGCGACGTTCCCGGTGATCTGCCGGTAGGTCCCCGGCGCCAGGCGGGCCGGCGCGACCTCGTAGGTCACCGCGAACGCCTCGGTCGTCTCCCCGTAGGCGTGCCCCGCACGGAACGCCAGGATGTTGGCCTCGGCGATGTCGGGCTTCTTCGCGAACTTCTCCCGCAGGAACCGCTCGGTCGACTCGCTGGGGCGGTGGTACATCCAGGACAGCAGACCCAGGGCGAACATGTTCTTCGCCCGCTCGGCGTCCTTCTTCGACAGCCCGGTCTCCTCCAGGGCGCCGCGGGTCAGGGTCGCCATCGCGACCCCGTGTACCGCGTAGGGCTCGAGCGAGCCGTCCTCCAGCGGGTTCGCCGCGTAACCGACCTTGGTCAGGTTCCGCTTCGTGAACTCGTCGGTGTTGACGATCAGCACCCCGCCCTGGGGAAGGTCGCCGATATTGGCCTTCAGTGCCGCCGGGTTCATCGCGACCAGCACGTCGGGGCGGTCACCGGGGGTGAGGATGTCGTAGTTCGCGAAGTGCAGCTGGAACGACGAGACGCCCGGCAGGGTCCCGGCAGGTGCCCGGATCTCCGCGGGGAAGTTCGGCAGTGTCGACAGGTCGTTGCCGAAGTTCGCGGTCTCGGAGGTGAAGCGGTCCCCGGTCAGCTGCATGCCGTCACCGGAGTCGCCGGCGAACCGGATGACCACCCGGTCGCGCTGGACGACCTCGGAGTCGCGTGCCTCGACGGGGGTGTCGCTGGTCGTCATGGGCTGATGGTCCCCAGTTCGGCGTCGAAATGTGCCTCGATACGTCGAGGTTAACTCCCGGTTCGGGCCCCTGTCCGGAGACCCGGAGCCACGTCACATAACCTGGGTTACGTTCGTGGTGACGGTCACTTCCTGCTGATCTTCTTCTGCAGTGCGGCGACACGTTCCGCGAACGCCTCGGAGTGCACCGTCTCGGCCTGCGCGCGGACCTCGACGTCGGTGGCGTCGGCGTGCGCGGCGAGCCGCGAGGTGATCCGCATCGTCGCCTTGGTGGTGACGATCAGGTCCCGCGGTGCGGCGGCCGCCCGGCCCGCGAGCTCGCGGGCGCCGGCCATCAGGTCCTCGTCGCTGTCGTAGGCACGCCAGGCCAGGCCGATGCGCTCGGCCTCGCGGGCGTCGAGGACGTCGCCGAACAGGGTCATCGCCGCGGTGCCCTGGGCGCCGAGAGCGCGCTGGGCCATCCACGTGTAGCCGCCGCCGGGGTGCAGGCCCAGCTGCATGAAGCGGACGTCGAACCTCGCGCTCGGGCCGGCCAGCCGGACGTCGCAGGCCAGGGCCAGGTTGATCCCGGCGCCGACGGCGGCGCCGTTGACCGCGGCCAGGGTCGGCAGCGGGGACGAGGCGATGGCGAGGAATCCGGAGTAGACGCGCTTGAGCGTCGCCGGGTCGGCCTCCTGCAGCTCGGCGAGGTCACCGCCCGCGCAGAAGGCGGGTGCCTGCCCGGTGACGACGATCGCGCCGACCGAGTCGTCGGCGTTCGCGGCCTCGACGGCGGCGACGAGCTTCTGCGAGAGGTCCAGGTTCAGCGCGTTGCGTCGTGCCGGGTTGGACACGGTGAGCACCGCGACACCGTCGGTGACCTCGGTGCGGACCTCTGTCGTGACATCGCCGTCGTTCATGGGCCCGACTCTTCCACGCCGGGTTAGCCTTCCGCACGTGACGGGTGCACAGGTGACCGGGCGGGCCGAGCTGCCCCGCCACCACGCCGGCTGCTTCGCCTGCGGTGACGGTCCCGGCGGGCTGCGGATGCGCTTCGCCGATCCCGGCCCCGACTCCGACGGGCGGGCCCGGGTGACGGGGGCGGTCGTCGTCGCCGACACGCACGAGGGCGCGCCCGGGCTGGCGCACGGCGGCGTACTGGCCACGGCGATGGACGAGCTGTTCGGCGCGCTCCAGCACCACCTCGACGGCCACTTCGTGACCGCGGAGCTGACCACCCGCTACCGGGCGCCGGTGCCGCTCGGCACGACGCTGCACCTCGACGCGGTGATCGAGTCGGTCGACGGGCGCAAGCTGTGGGTCCGCGGCACGGGCAGGCTCGACGCCCCGGACGGCACCGTCGCGGTGTCGGCGACGGCGCTCTTCCTCGGCGTCACGCTCGACCACTTCCGCCGCTACGCCCCCGAGGGCACCCGCTTCCGGGAGCGGCACGCGCGCTGAGCCGCGGTCGGGGCGGGTCACACCCGGGAACGCACTGCCCGGTTCGTCCGTTGACCCGGATGACCCCCGAAGGACCGCACGGAAAGGCGACCCCGGCGTGCACAGCCACATGAACGGTCTGAAGACGGCCGTCCTCCTCGGCGCGATGAGCGCCCTGATCCTCGCGATCGGCGGGGTCCTGGGCGGGCGCGGCGGACTGGTCATCGCGCTCGTCATCGCGTTCGCGGTGAACGGGTGGGCCTACTTCAACTCGGCGAAGACGGCGCTGCGGTCCATGCACGCCCAGCCGATCACCGAGGCCGAGTACCCGCAGCTGTTCCGGATCGTCCGCGAGCTGAGCCAGCGGGCCCGCCAGCCCATGCCGTCGCTGCACATCAGCCCGACCGACGCGCCGAACGCGTTCGCCACGGGCCGCAACCCGCGGCACGCCGCGGTCTGCGTGACCACCGGTCTGCTGCACCTGCTCGACGAGCGCGAGCTGCGCGCCGTCATCGGCCACGAGCTCAGCCACGTCTACAACCGCGACATCCTGATCTCCTCGATCGCCGGTGCGCTCGCCTCGGCGGTGTCGTTCCTCGCGAACTTCGCGATGTTCGCCTCGATCTTCGGCGGCGGCGACGAGGACCGCCCGAACCCGATCGCGATCATCCTGGTCGCGATGCTGGGGCCGATCGCGGCCGGCGTCGTGCAGATGGCCGTCAGCCGGTCCCGGGAGTACCAGGCCGATGCGTCGGGTGCCGAGCTCACCGGGGACCCGCTGGGCCTGGCCTCGGCGCTGCACAAGCTCAAGTACGGCACCGCGGCCGCTCCGCTGCCCCCGGACCCGCGGCTCACCGCGCAGTCGCACCTGATGATCGCCAACCCGTTCCGGCCCGGGGAGAAGATGGCGAGGTGGTTCTCCACCCATCCGCCGATCGAGGACCGGATCGCGCGGCTCCAGCAGATGGCCCGCCGCTGACCGGACCGTTCCGGGGGTGGTTGCGTGTCCCCGGGTCGCTGTTCCGTAACGGTTCGGGGTACCGCGAGCGATGGAACTCTCAGAGCAGAGCTCCCCCTGCGGAAGAGGACCCATGAGCGAGACCCCGTCCCAGAAGCCCCGCCACGCACTCACCGACACCGGTGGGACGCCGTCGGTGCCGCTCCAGGACGGCCCGGTCGAGGTGCCGTCACCGGCGCGTCCGGGGGACGACGTGGTCACCTGGGCCGGCCCGGGGGAGCAGGTCGCGCTGCCGACGGCCCGGTCGTCCTCGGACGCCGACGCACCGGTCGCGCCGACCGCCGATGCGGACGTCCCGGCCCCCTCCGCCCCGGACGCCGACACGGACACACCGGTCGCGCCCACCCCGGACGCGGAGCCGCAGCCCCGTGCCCCTCGGGCGGCCGCGCCGGACACGATGCCCGACGGCGGGTCCTCCGACGACGCGCCCACCACC
>NZ_WWFY01000873.1:0-208 GCF_009864975.1 Pseudonocardia sp. SID8383 | reverse complement strand
GTCGCGGGGCACGTCGGCCCACTCCGGCCCCAGCACCCCGACGGGGGCGTCCGGGTCGAGCAGGTCCCGGAGGGCGGCGTCGGGCAGGACGAGCTCGTCGGCGCGGGCGGGGCGGCCGTCCTCGTCGGTGAGGGCGAGGGCCCCGAACCGCGGGTCCGGCGCGGCGCCGGGGGTGTCGAGCAGGGCGAGGACGGCGCGGGCCGCCGCG
>NZ_WWFY01000872.1:0-224 GCF_009864975.1 Pseudonocardia sp. SID8383 | reverse complement strand
CGCCGTCGGGGGACTGCTCGGCCCCGGCCTTCACCACGAACGCGACGAACAGCGTGAGGAACCCGGTCAGCACCCGCACCGTGCTCGTGCCCCACAGCGCGACGAGCACCGCCCGCGTCGCGGGGGCGCGGGACCGGCGCTTGCCCGGCCGGGTGGCGGGCACCGCCGCGGTCACCTCGCCCGCGGTGGACTCGACCCGGCGGGGGATCCGTAGGCAGAGCACG
>NZ_WWFY01000871.1:0-255 GCF_009864975.1 Pseudonocardia sp. SID8383 | reverse complement strand
CGAGCCGTCCGAGCCGGACGGCCGCGGCGGCCGTCGCCACGACCAGGCCCACCGCGACGACGGCGGCGAGCACCACGACCGCCGTCCCGGCGGCGCCGGCGGTGCCCTGCAGGAAGTCGTGCGCGTTGCCCAGCAGCGACCAGTCGGACACGGCGTCGAACCGGCGGCCCTGGAAGGTGAGGAACCCGATGTCGGCCAGCTTGAGCAGACCGAGCGCGGCGAGCAGCGCCCCGGCCAGGGCGGCGGCGACCCACC
>NZ_WWFY01000870.1:0-372 GCF_009864975.1 Pseudonocardia sp. SID8383 | reverse complement strand
GTCGCTGCTCGCCGCCCTCCCGGCGCCGGCGCCCGCGGCCGTCCCGGGACAGGCCCTGCTGCGCTCGGTCGACCTCGGCACCGGACCGCTCACCCTGGGGGTCTCCCCGATGCGCCCCGGCCCCAACCTCGTCCAGCTCACCGGCGCCGGGGTCACCGTGACCGGGCCCGACGCCACGATGCCCGCCGGGCACGGGGACACCGGCGCCCCCGCCGGCTACGCCGTCCGCACCGGGGACCGCGACGTGCCGTTCACGGCCCGCTCCGGCGCACCGGGCGGCTGGGCACTGGTCGACCTGCCCGAGGGCACCACCTCGATCACCCTCACCGCCGGGGGACTGGCCCGCGCGGTGCCGGTCGACGTCGGCACCGA
>NZ_WWFY01000869.1:0-514 GCF_009864975.1 Pseudonocardia sp. SID8383 | reverse complement strand
GCTCGTGGTGCTCGCCCCCGACCCGGGGCGCGACGCCCGGCTGTTCGAGCCGGTCGCCGCCGCGGTGGAGGCGCTCGCCCCCGGCGTCGAGGTGGTGCGGCCGGGGCTGCTGGTGCTGCCCGCACGCGGTCCGGTCGGCTGGTTCGGCGGGGAGCGCGCCGCGGTGGAGCGGCTGATCGACCAGGTCGCGCTGCACGCGGGGACCGAGTGTCAGATCGGCGTCGCGGACGGGATGTTCGCCGCCGCGCTCGCCGCCCGCCGGGGGCGCGGGGTGCCGCCGGGACGGTCGGCGGAGTTCCTCGCACCGCTGGAGGTGGCCGAGCTGGACCGGGACCCCGACGTCGACCGGGCCGCGCTGGTGGACCTGCTGCGCCGGCTGGGGCTACGGTCGCTGGGGGCGTTCGCGTCGCTGTCGGAGTCCGATGTGGCCTCGCGCTTCGGCACCGACGCGGTGGCCGCGCACCGGCTCGCCCGTGGGCTCGACCCCCGCCCGCCGGCGCGCCGGGTCCCGCCG
>NZ_WWFY01000868.1:0-633 GCF_009864975.1 Pseudonocardia sp. SID8383 | reverse complement strand
CACGTCCGTCCGCGCGGGTGCCGCGGGCGACGGGGCGCCGGGCCCTTCGTCGTCCTCCGCGGCGCGACGACGGCGGCGTCGTCCGGGCTGCTGGCCGCCGTTGGCGGCCAGGAGCTCCGCGACCGTCCGCTGGCGAGGCTCTCCGCTGTCCACACTCATCACGACCACCGTGCCCTGTGTGTTGTCAAGGGTCCAAGCCCGCCCGGGGATGTCTGCGCCGAGCGGTCGTCCCCGTTCGTCCCATCGAGCATGTCGAAGCGCCGGAGGATCACTCCCTCGCGCAACGCCCACGGACAGATCTCGAGTTCGGTCACGCCGAGGGCGTCCATCGCGGCCTGCGCGACGACCGCCCCGGCGACGAGCTGGTGCGCCCGGCTGGCGCTCACACCGTCGAGCTGGGCGAGGTCGGGACCCGACATCCGGGTGATGAACGCCGACAGCTGGCGCAGGCCCTGCGCGGTCAGCGTGCGGCGGGCGCCCGGCCCGGCGCTGGACGGCGCGGCACCGGCGAGCCGGGCCAGCGTCCGGAAGGTCTTGGAGGTGCCGACGGCCCGGTCCGGGCGCCCCGCAGCACGCAGCCGTCCGGCGACGGGGGCGATCTCGTCGCGGACGCGCTCGGTCAGCGCGGCGACC
>NZ_WWFY01000088.1:0-2022 GCF_009864975.1 Pseudonocardia sp. SID8383 | reverse complement strand
CGGGCGGCGGAACGACGACCGGCACACGGCCGTCCGACGAGCCGGATACGGCCATCCGGCGCAGGTTCCGGGCCGGTGGGCGGCTCGTCGGGCGGGGTGCACGGCGGCCCGGCCGAGCCCCGTACGGGTGGGCAGCGGCCGGGACCGTCCGACGCAGCCGGACCGCACCCGGCCGCGCCGTCACCGGATCTGCAGGGTCTGCACCGGCTGCGGCGCGGTCTGGACCGGCACGGCGTCGCGCTGGGCCAGGTAGGAGGCGATGTCGTGGAACAGCGGCGCCGCGCTCGTCCCGCCCTTCGGGGCGTCGAGCATGATCCCGATCACGAACCGCGGGTCCTGGGCCGGGAGCATCCCGGCGAAGGTGATCCAGTACTGGGAGCGCGAGTAGGCCCCGGTCGCCGGGTCCACCTGCTGGGCGGTGCCGGTCTTGCCCGCCACCTCGTAGCCGGGCACCGCGGCGGCGGGCCCGGTGCCGGACTGGCCGTGCGCCTTCTGGGTGACGGCGGTGAGCATCGTCCGCAGGGTCTGCGCGGTCTGCGGCGACATCACCTGTACCGGCTCGGGCGCCTCGGTCGGCACCCGGACGCCGTCCGGGCCGGTCGTCGCGGCGACGATCCGCGGCGGGACCCGGACGCCGTCGTTGGCGATGGCCTGGTACATCCCGGCCATCTGCAGCACGGTCATCGACAGGCCCTGCCCGATCGGCAGGTTGCCGAAGGTGGAGCCGGACCAGGTCGCGCGGGCCGGGACCCGTCCGCCGCTCTCGCCGGGCAGCCCGACACCGGTCTTCTGCCCGATGCCCATCTTCGCGAGCATGTCCGAGAAGCGGTCCTCGCCGACCTTCTGCGCGGTCATCAGGGTGCCGACGTTGGAGGACTTCGCCAGCACGCCGGTCAGCGTGTAGCGGTCGACGCCGTGCGCCCAGGCGTCCTTGATCGTGCGGTCGGCGACTTCGATGCTGCCGGGCACGTCGAGCACGTCGTCGGGCTTGGCGACGCCGGCCTCCAGTGCGGCGGCCATGGTGACGACCTTGTTGACCGAGCCGGGCTCGAAGGGCGTGGTGACGCCCTTGTTGCCCAGCGAGTTCGGGTCCGCGGACAGCAGCTGGGCCGGGTCGAACGAGGTGTTGTCGGCGAGCGCGAGCACCTGCCCGGTGGCCCGGTCGAGGACGACGGCCGAGCCGCTGCGCGCCTCGGCGCGGCCCGCGTAGTCGGCGAGCATCCGCTGCACCTGGAACTGCAGGTCGGAGTCGATCGTCAGCTGCACGTCGGAGCCGGACACCGCGGCCTGCTCGGAGCGCACGCTGCCGGGGATGACGGTGCCGCTGCCCTCGGCGGTGTCGGCGATCTGGAAGCCGTCGCGACCGGCGAGCAGTTCGTCGTCGGAGGACTCCAGGCCGATCCGGCCGATCAGCTTCTGCGCGTCGGCGCTCCAGGTCGCGGCGCCGATGATGTTCGAGGCCAGCGTCCCGTTGGGGTACTGGCGCGCCTCGCGGCTCTCCTCGGCGATCTCCGGGAACTGCGTCCGGAGGTCACGGGCGGGCCCGGGGTCGACCGCGGTGGCCATCACGACGTAACCGCGGTCGCTGTTCAGCGCCCGCTTCAGCTCCTCGGGGTCGCCGTGGGTCACCGCGGCGACGGCGTCGGCCATCCGGTTCTTGTAGGCGACCGCGTCCGCGCCCTTGGTGGAGTTGATCAGGCGCGGGTTGGTGACGAGCGCCTTGGACTCGGTGGAGAACGCCAGCACGGCGCCGTTGCGGTCGCTGATCGCGCCGCGCTCGGCCGGGATGACGATCCGGCTGGCGCGCTGCTTCTCCGCGTCCGCGGTCAGCGTGCCCGCCTGCACCGTCTGGACGACGACGAGCTTCGCCCCGGACACCAGCAGCAGGGCGGCCAGCGCCACCCAGGCCAGGCGTAGCCGGAACCGCGGGTCGTCGGCCGGGGGCCGGCGCCGACCGCCCCGCGGACCCTGCCCCCGCGGCCGGGGGCGCGGCGGCGCGTAGACCATCAGTTCCCGCCCGCC
>NZ_WWFY01000867.1:0-716 GCF_009864975.1 Pseudonocardia sp. SID8383 | reverse complement strand
CGCGTAGGGACGCAGCCACAGCAGCACGGCGGCGACCAGCGCGACCAGCAGCACCGCACCGGCGGCCCGCCCGGTCGTCCGCAGCCGTCCGGGCCGGGCCGGGCGCCCCGAGCGCACCACCAGGACCAGCCCCACCAGGGCGACGACGGCGAGCAGCACCGGGTAGGCCGGGTGCCCGGCGAGCAGCACCGGGCCCGCGACGACGACGATCCCCACCACGACGACCACGGCCACGATCCCGACCAGCGCCCGCACCGCGACCGCCCACCCGGGCCGGGGCACCCGGTCAGCCACGGGCCACCGTCGCGGTCACGAACTCCACGATGCGGGCGTTCGTCGCGGCCCGGGTGTGCCGGTCGTGCACCTCGTGGCCCTCGTCGGGGATGCGCAGCAGCTCCACCGGCGCACCGCGCGCGGTCAGTGCCGCGTGGATCGCGAGTGCCTGCGCCAGCGGGACGTTCGTGTCGTGCTCGCCGTGCACGACCAGCAGCGGTGCGGCGATGCGGTCCGCGGCGCGCAGCGGGGACAGCTCCTCCAGCAGCGCGCGGTCCCGGTGCGGGTGTCCGTACTCGGTGGTCGCGGGCCCGCTGATCCACGGCTCGGAGTCGGCGTAGAAGGCGGTCATGTCGGACATGCCGCACACGTCGACACCGGCCGCGAACAGCTCCGGGAACCGGGTCAGCGCGGCCAGGGTGAGGAACCCGCCGTAGGACCGG
>NZ_WWFY01000866.1:0-861 GCF_009864975.1 Pseudonocardia sp. SID8383 | reverse complement strand
CGGCCGTCGGCGACCCGCCCGGCCCGGCGCTCCGCGCAGCGCACCAGCAGCCGCGGGTCGTCGGCGCGCACGGTCCCCGCGCCGACCAGGATCGCGTCCACCCCGGCGCGTACGGCGTCGACGCGGTCGAGGTCGCCCGCGTCGGAGAGCACCAGCGTGTCGGGACCGGCGTCGTCGATGTAGCCGTCCAGCGACATCGCGACCGACGCCAGCACGTGCGGCCGGTCCATCAGATCACCTCCGTGTACCGGGCAGGCGCCCGATACGTCCGGATACTGTCGGGACCGTCGGCGCGCCGCGCGCCGGGATCGGGGACGGTGGAGTGGGGCACGAGGCACGGGCGTTCTGGCTGGCCGCACCGGGGCACGGCGAGATCCGGACGGTGCCGGTGCCCGACCCCGGGCCCGACGAGGTGCTCGTGCGCACCCGGTACACCGCGGTCAGCCGCGGCACCGAGACCCTGGTGTTCCGCGGCGAGGTCCCGGAGTCCGAGCACGAGCGGATGCGCGCGCCGTTCCAGGACGGCGACTTCCCCGCCCCGGTGAAGTACGGCTATCTCGCGGTGGGCGAGGTCGAGCAGGGCCCGCCGGAGCTCGCCGGGCGGACCGTGTTCTGCCTGTACCCGCACCAGAGCCGGTTCGTGGTGCCCGCCGACGCGGTCACCGTCGTCCCCGACGACGTGCCCGCCGCGCGCGCCGTGCTCGCCGGCACCGTCGAGACCGCCGTGAACGCGGCGTGGGACGCCGCCCCGCTGGTCGGCGACCGGATCGCCGTCGTCGGGGCGGGGATGGTCGGGGCGTCGGTGGCCGCGGTCCTGGCCGGGCTGCCCGGCGCGCGGGTGCAGCTCGTCGACCCCGACCC
>NZ_WWFY01000865.1:0-952 GCF_009864975.1 Pseudonocardia sp. SID8383 | reverse complement strand
GCCGCCGGCGGGGTGGACGCCGACCTGCCGCGGCTGGCCGTCGCGGCGGGGTGGACGCTCCTGCTGTCCGGTGCGGCCGCGCTGCTGGCGGTGGCGATGGCGCTGCCGGTCGGGGTGCTCGCGGCCCGGTACCGGTCCCGCGCGGTCGCCGCGACCGAGTCGGTGGCCTACCTCGGGCAGGGGCTGCCGGGGGTCGTCGTCGGGCTGGCTCTGGTGTTCCTGTCCCTCGTGCTGGTCCCGGCGCTCTACCAGACCGCGGCGGTGCTGGTGTTCGGGTACGCGATCCTGTTCCTGCCCAAGTCGCTCGGTGCGACCCGCACGGCGGTCGAGCGGGTGCCGGTCGAGGCCGAGGAGGTCGCCCGCACCCTCGGCCGGACGCCGTGGTCGACCTGGTGGTCGGTGACGGCGCCGCAGGCCGCGCCCGGTGTGGCCGCCGGTGGGCTGCTCGTGGCGGTGACGGCGATGAAGGAGCTCCCGGCGACGCTCATGCTGCGCCCGACCGGGATCGACACCCTGGCCACCCGGTTGTGGTCGCAGACCTCGCTCGGGGCCTTCGGCGCGGCCGCCCCCGCTGCGCTGGCGCTGCTGCTGCTGGCGTGCGTCCCCGCGGCGCTGCTGGTCCGGGCCACCGCGGGCGTGCCGGGAGGAGGGCGATGAGGACCGGGTTGTCGGTGCGCGGGCTGCGGGCGGGCTACGGCCGGGACCCGGTGCTGCACGGGATCGACCTCGACGTCGCGCCGGGTGAGCTGGTGTCGGTGCTCGGCGCGTCGGGCAGCGGGAAGACGACCCTGCTGCGGGTGGTCGCCGGGCTGCACCGGCCCGCGGCCGGGACGGTGCACCTCGACGGTGACGACGTCACCGCCGTCGCACCGGAGCGGCGCCGGGTCGGGCTCGTCCCGCAGGAGGGGGCGCTGTTCGCGCACCTGACCGTGGCCCGCAACGTCGGGTTCGG
>NZ_WWFY01000864.1:0-1035 GCF_009864975.1 Pseudonocardia sp. SID8383 | reverse complement strand
GCGGCGCCGAGCTCGGTCAGCTCCTCGCACAGCTCGGCGGCACCGGGGGCGTCCGGGCCGCGGCGGCTGGCCAGCAGCAGGTTCCGGGTGCGGCCGGTCGTGACGAGGTGCCGGGCGAGCAGCGCGCCGAGCCCGCCGGTGCCGCCGGTGACCAGGACGGTGCCGTCGGGGTCCCAGTCCGCCGCCGTACGCGCGGTGTCCGGCACGGTGTCCGGCGCGATCTCCGGCAGCCGGGCCAGGCGGGCGGCGCGGACCTCGTGCTCGCGGACCAGCAGCTGCTGCTCGTCGAGCAGCAGCAGGTGCGGCAGGACCCCGGCCGAGCGGAACGTGTCGTCGAGGTCGACCAGCCGGATCCGGCCCGGGTTTTCGGTCTGCGCGGCACGCACCAGACCCCAGACGGCGGCGGCCGCCGGGTCGGTGACGGTCTCGCCGTCGGCGGCGACCGCCCCCCGGGTGACGACGACCAGGCGCGCGTCGGCGAGGCGCGGCTCGGCGAGCCACTCCTGCAGCAGGCCCAGCACCCGGGTGGTGAGGGTGTGCACGGCGGCCGCACCGCCGTCGGGGTCGCCGACGACGGGGATGAGGAAGACGTCGGGGGCGAGACCGGTGTCGCCGACGGCGCCGCCCAGGGACTCGGCGTAGGCGCTGACGGTCTCGTCGGCGCGGTGCATCGCGTAGCCGAGGTCGAGCTCGTCGTCGCCGACGACGGCCCAGCGGGTACCCGCGGCGCGGTCACCGAGCTCGACCGGTGTCCAGTGCAGGCCGAACAGCCCGCCCTGCCCGGTCGCGGCGGGTGCCTGCGTGTCGCCCGTGCCGGTGTGCACGGCGTCGGCGGTGAGCACCGGTGCCCCGGTGGGGTCGGTGGCGACGAGGCCGAACGTGCCGGTGCCGGTCCCGGTGAGCCGCACGCGCAGCGTGGTGGCACCGGTGGCGTGCAGGGTCAGGCCCTCGATGCGCGCCGGGCCCGCCCCGGGGTCCGCGGTGGCGGTCGGGCCACCGTCGAGCGCGGATGCGGTGGCCAGCGCGGCGCCCAGC
>NZ_WWFY01000863.1:0-1095 GCF_009864975.1 Pseudonocardia sp. SID8383 | reverse complement strand
GCTCCGGCCCGCCGGACGGGCGGGTGGTCAGGAGGCCGGGCGCACCAGGTGCAGGTCCGGGGCCGGGCGGGCGCCGACCGGCCCGACGTCGGCCCAGGTCGTCTTGCCGCCGTGGTGCCGGCGCACCCCCCAGCGCTGCGAGAGCCGGCCGACGATCTGCAGCCCGCGTCCGCGGGTCGCGGTGGGGTCGTAGGGCTGCTCGCGTCCGCGCACGACCGAACCGTCGCGCACGCGCAGTCGTACCGCGCCGTCGCGCACCCGTGCGGTCACCAGCATCGGGGTGTGCGCGTGGTCGACACCGTTCGCCACCAGTTCGTGCAGCACCAGCGTCGCGTCGCCGACGGTCACGTCGTCCACCAACGGGGTCAGGAACCGCGTCAGCTCGTGCCGGGCCGTGCGGCACGCGGCCGCGTCGGGCTCCACCCTGAGGATCCAGGACTGTGCGGTCACGGGCCCGCCCCCTCCCCGTCCTGCCGGGCCGGCCCGCCCGACTCGACCCGGTTACCCGATGTGCCCGCCTCGCACACCCCCGCGGTCGCCCACCCGGGGGCGGACCGGAGCGGGTACGGTCACGGGTCCGACGCGTAGAGCCAACTGCGCGTGCCCGCAGCCGCGAGCACGACGTGGAGGCTCCGCTTGCGCATCGCCGTCATCCGTACCCCCGAGGTCCCGCGAACGTGCGGCGCGGGGATCACCGCCGCCTCGCTGGCCGCCGCCGGTCACACGGTCCGGGTGTTCACCGACGTCCCCGACGACCCCGACCTGACCGCCCCGGCCGACGGCGGCACGCTGCGCGTGCAGCCGTGGGAACCCGGGCAGGACACCGCACTGGCCGCGGCGTGGTCCGACGACCCGCCCCAGGTGGTGCACGCCATCGGACCGCGCGCCGGGGCCGCCGCCGTCGCGACCGGGGTGCCGGTCGTGCAGGTCTATCCGGCCGACTGCCAGGGCCCGGCCACGATCCCCGCGGCCCGTACCGGGTCGTCGCAGGGGGCCGCCCGCGTGCTGGCCTCCAGCGAGGAGCAGCACACCGCCCTGCTGCGCCGTGGGGTGCCGCGGGCGGTGCTGCGGACGGTGCCCGCCGCCGTCGACACC
>NZ_WWFY01000862.1:0-1190 GCF_009864975.1 Pseudonocardia sp. SID8383 | reverse complement strand
TGCGCGTCACCCGCCGCGCCGGGTGATCCCCGTCTCGCTGTGATCACCGTCCGCATCCGGCACTCCACGGAGCGCAACGAGATCGCGCCCCGGACGTTGTACCCCGTGGACGACGCGACGGAGGAGGTGGGCATGGGGCGGATCGCGGGATCGGCCGCGGCCCGGCTTGCCGGTTTCGGCGCCGCGTCGGTGCTGGTGTTCACCGCGGCCTGGACGGCGGGCGGTGCGGTGGGCACCCTCTCGGCGACCCCGGTCGCCGACGCGCGGGCCGGCGGCGACCCCGGCGACGAGCGCGGCGACGACGGCGTCCTCGCGGCCGGCCTGGCCACCGGCGACGCGACGACCGGCGCGGGCGGCGTGCTCACCACCGCGGCCGGCTACACCCTGACCCCGGTCGGGACCGTCCACCCCTGGCGCGAGCCCACCGAGGTCGCGTTCACCGTGACCGGTTCCGACGGCGCCCCGGTGACCCGGTTCGACGCCCCCGCCGACGGCTCCGGGGTCATGGACGTCGCCGTGCTGCGACGCGACGTCGCCGGCTACATGCGGCTGCGCGCCACCCAGGGCCCCGACGGCGTGTGGCGGGCACCGGTCCGGTTCCCCGGCCAGGGCGTGTGGCGGCTGTACGCCGGGTTCACCCCGACCGGCGGCCCGCACCTGGACCTCGGGACCGACCTGCACGTCCCCGGCACCTACGGTGCCTTCACCTTCCCGGCCGAGAACCGGGCGGGGCTCTGCGGGGGCAGTGACCAGCAGGTCCGTCTCGACGGCGCCCTGGTCCCCGGCGGGGAGTCCCGGCTGTTCGCGACGGTCGGGCGCGACGGCACCCCGGTCACCGACCTCGAGCCCGTCGACGGCGGCGCGTTCGGCCGGATGACCGCGGTCCGCCAGGGCGACCTGGCCCGGTTCCCGGTCCGTCCCGAGATCACCGGCGCGGCCCCGACCGACCGGTCCGGCCCCGGGGTGGCGTTCGCGGTGTCGCTCCCCGCCCCGGGCAGCTACCGGCTGTTCCTCGACTACCGCTCCGGCGGTGTGCTGCGGTCGTGCGAGTTCACGCTCCCGACCGCCCCGGGGAGCTGACGGCGGTTGCGTCCGGTCCTGCGGGCCGTCGCCCCGCCGGTGGCGGCCCTGTTCGCCCTGCTGCTGCCGCTCGCCGGCCCGGCACTCGCCGGCGCGGCGTGGGCCCCGCC
>NZ_WWFY01000861.1:0-1258 GCF_009864975.1 Pseudonocardia sp. SID8383 | reverse complement strand
GACGGCCGCGGCGCCGGATGCGCCGTGTCCTGCCCCTCGACGGGTGCCGCGACGTGTCGGGCCGCGGAGCCGCGTGGCCCGGCCGGGCCGGGACCGGCGCCGTCCTGCGTGCCGGTTCCCGGGACCGGAGCGGCCCTGTCGGACGTGTCGGTGCCTGGACCGGGAGCGGCCCGGTCGGGGGTTCCGGTCTCCGGGGTGGGAGTGGCCGGATCGGCAGTGCCGGCCCCCGGGCCGGGAGCGGCCTCGTCGGAGATGCCGATCTCCGGGGACGATCCGGTCGCGCCGGATGCGCTCGCCGGGGAGCCGGACCCGGTGGCGTCCTCGCCCGGGACGTGGCCGGTTCCGGTGGAGGAGGCCTCCGCGGCCGGGTCCGGCCCGGCTCCGGACGTGGCTGCGCCCGGGGCCCGGTCCGGTCCGATGTCGGGTGCGGCCGCTCCCGGGGACGGGGCTGTCGCGGCGACCCCCTCCGTCGTCGGCTCCGGGGCGACCCGGCCGGGCCGGTCCTCCGGGTCCGGGGTCTCCGTGACGGGGCTCCCGGCGAGTGGCGCGGGGCGGTCGATGCGCACCGGTGCGGGCGGTGGGTCCGAGGCGGGGACGTCCGTGTCGACGGAGGAGTCGACGGTGACGTCGCCGGGGGAGCTGTCGGTGCGGTGCCCGGCCGGTGCGTCCTCGACGGCGTCGGGTCCGGGGACCGCCGTGATCCCGTCCCCGTCGGGCCGCGGGGCCGGGGGCGTCGCCGAGGACAGGAGCCCGACCCGGTCGGAGGGCCGGTCGTCGGGAACCCGGTCGGCCGGCGGGCCGGACGTGTCGTCGTCCGCAACCCCGCCCCCGCCCCCGGGTTCCACCAGGGGGGACCGGGACGTGTCGGGGGCGGGCCGTGGTGCGTCGCCGGGGAGGGATGCCGACCCGTCCTCCCGGGACGGAGCGGCGGCGTCGTCGCGGGACGGAGCGGCGGCGTCGGAGACCGGAGTGGCGGGGAGCGGACGCGCGACCTCCCGGGCGGCGCGGTGATAGCCGGGGTCCGGGCCGTCGTCGCCGACCTCGACCGACACGACCAGTCCGGCCCGGGCCAGCGCCGACTGGGCCTGGTAGGTCAGGACCTCGGGTGCGCCGTGCGACCCGGTGCGGGCCAGCAGCACCGGCTGCGGCAGCGGACCGGGGGCGGTACCGGCGGGCGTCGTGCGCCAGGCCAGCGTCCAGCCCGACTCCGGGACCGGGACTCCGGCGAGCGCGGCCGCGACCGCCTCCGCGGCACCGG